>NZ_JBNZCE010000031.1:0-77532 GCF_050589265.1 Actinoplanes sp. G11-F43 | reverse complement strand
CTGCACCGCTACAACACCGTCCGCCGCCATTCTCGGCTCGCACAGCAGTCCCCGATCACCTACGAGCGGATCCAAGAAAGATCAGCTACCATCCCACAAGCCGCATAAACCCCGTGTCCAAGTTCCGGGGGTAAGGCCCATGATCGCGGCGATTCCCGGCATGCGTTACATGGCCGGCGAGAACCGCAAGTTCGTCCACCGGGTAGTGCGTCACCTGGCGGGTGCGGGAATCCGGCAATTCCTGGACATCGGCACCGGCATCCCGACGGAGCCGAACCTCCATCAGGTCGCGCAGCAGATCGATCGGCAGGCACGAGTCGTGTACGTCGACAACGACCCGCTCGTGCTCGTGCACGCTCGTGCTCTGATGGTCAGCACCGCCGAGGGGCGTTGCGAGTATCTTGCCGCTGACCTGCGCGAATCGAAGTCGATCCTCGACAGCCCGGTGGTGGAAGAAACCCTTGACCTGACCGAGCCGATCGGGCTGACCCTGATCGCCGTGCTGATGCTGCTCGCTGATGCCGAGGATCCCTGGACCCGGGTCGCCGAGCTACGTGACGGGGCTCCCTCCGGCAGCTTCCTGGCGATCACCCACCCGACCGCGGACTTCAACGCGGCCGAGGTCGACGCGGCGGTGGCGGCGGCCACGGGTGCCGGGATGACGCTGGTCGCCCGCCCCCGGCAGGACGTGGCCCGGTTCTTCGGGGAATGGGAACTCGTGGAGCCGGGCCTGGTGCCCGTATCGGCATGGCAGCCCGACGGTCCTGTCGATGAGCCGCAAGCCGCGTACTACTGGGCCGGCCTTGCCCGCAAACCATGACGCACACCTAGAGCCACCCTCGTGGGCGGCGCGCAACGAGAAGGAGGAGACGATGAGCGAGCTGCCGGCCGGCACACCGGCCAGCACGTCAGGCGAGCGCCGGCACTACCCACCGGGGGTGGTTTTCCACGCGCCGCACTGCCTCGAGGGAGGTAACCGTCCGGCAATCCCCATCGAAAGCGCATTCACGACGTTTCCCACGCGTGAGCTGCACTTCTGCTTCGGCGGGATGGTCCCCGAAGGGTTGCTGGACGTCCTCGGTATCGCGGAGATCATGCCGTACATCGTGGTGGAACCCATCGCTTTCGGGGATCACCTGTACCGGCCGTCGAGCGTGAAACCGGCCGATTCCCTCGACTACCTGTGTGCTGTCTGCCGGGGAACTCACGGCGACGAAGTGGAAACACTGCTGCACGCGCTCGCGACGCCCTCACCCGGCCGGTAGCAACCAGCCGCTCGCGGGATGTCGACGATAGGCATCGACCGGTTGCCGGCCTCGGCGCGAGATCCGGGGCCAGGGGCCATCGGCGAAAGTCCCGTCACCGCACCGGCCTGCTCGAGCCGAGAGCACGGCCCGCAGCCCGCCGAGTCGGCGAGCGGCCGACAACGCCGCACCAAGACCTTGTTCATCGCAAGCCTGCGTGGTGGAGCTGGTTCAGCCTTACCGGGCAGGTAGGAGACGGGGAAAGACCATGCCGACCCAGACCGCCGTCACTTACCCCACCCAGGCACGCCCGGACGCCCACGGCACGGGGAAGGGCAAAGCCAAGCCGAATCAGAAGCTGGTGGGGCGGCTGCTGCGCATGGCCTCCGCGACCGAAAGGCTTCCGGACGGCCGGGCCGCGCGCATCCAGCGGCCGGAAGTCGTCGCTGCCGTCAACAAGATCATGACCGGGCTGTTCCCAGGCGTGGACCTCGCGGTGGTCAACGGCGGTTTCCTCGACGAACGCGAGCTCGGCCGTTACGAACGCGGCGAGGTCTTCTGGCCATCGAGGTACCGACGTGCCGCCTTCCGCGCGTTCTTCAACGTCGCGTCCGACGCCGATCTGGGGTTCTATCGTGCGCGAGTGTTGGAACCGGTACTGGATGATGACGAACAAGCCGACGGAGTAACTCCAAGCGAGCAGCCCGGCGATCGATCATCCTCCGCCCGTAGCCACGACGCACTACTCAGCGGCCAACCCGGGCCCGCCCAGAACAGTGACACCCGCGGCGGCGACACCAGCCAGCTACGGCGCATCCCACCGCCGCGGACCGGCCCAGCAACGACCGCAGTCGCCGGCGGCGGTACGGCGGCAGGCGACATGATTGGCGGGCGGCCGCAGCCACGACCGTGGAGGCCAAACAGGCTGGACGTGAGCAAACCGCATTCTGCGCGTCGATACGACTACTGGCTCGGCGGCAAGGACAACTTCCCCGCCGACCGGGAATCCGGCGACGCGATCGAGCAGCGGTTCCCGTGGGTGAGGACCGCCGCGCTGGCGAACCGCGCCTTCCTGGGCCGGGCGGTCCGCGCGGTCGCCCAGGCCGGTGTGCGACAGTTCCTGGACATAGGGACCGGCCTGCCGGCTCCCGGCAACACCCACGAGATCGCGCAGCGGATCACGCCCGACGCCCGGGTGCTCTACGTCGACAACGACCCGATCGTCGGAACGCACTCGCGAGCCTTGACCGTCGGCAACCCGGCAGGGCGCATTGGCTATCTCGAGGCGGACCTGGGCCGTCCCGAGCAGATCCTGCAACACCCGGACTTGCCGGCCATCCTCAACCTGCGCGAACCGCTGGGCATCGTGCTGGCAGCGGTGCTGCACTACGTCCCCGACCTGGCCGAGGCGCAGCGGGCCGTGCGTGCCCTGCTGGACGCCGCCGCCCCGGGCAGCTTCCTGATCATCTCGCATGGCACACACGACTTCATGTGCGCCGAAGACGCCGCCGCATACGAGACGATGTACGCCGCGGGCGACATCGACGTCCGCACCCGCACGAGAGATCAGATCGCGACCTTCGTCGCCAGCCTGCAGATTGTGGAGCCAGGGCTCGTCGCCGTCAGCGACTGGCGCCCGGACGACGAGCTGGCCAAGGGGCCCACGGCTGGGCACGTGGGCCTCTACGGCGTGGTCGGGCACCTTGGGCCACGATCCACGCCGTAGCGACGAACGGGCTTACAGCACGGAAAGGCACAATTCCGTCGCTCTTATCGGCGTCTCAAATAGCGTCGCCGTAAGTGCCTCTCCCGGCGACAAAAGGCTCCTGCGCGAATGGCGGCATCTCTTGGACTCCCGCACCACCTCCACCTTCCGGTGAGTCAGTCGCATGCCGACACGTTCCGCGCTTTCGTATGGCGCCGGCGCCAGAGGAAAGCCTGAGTGGGCCGGAACTCGAACCGGCGGTCAATCTTGGACACGCTGGCGCGCGGAAGGTGCCTCCGCGCAGCTAAGCGAGCGGATTCCCCATGCCGGGTGAAGTCACCTCTGAAAGCGTTTCGGTTCCGTTACCTCCCTGCTTGAAGCTATATGGATGTTGATCTGGCATCGCGGATGCACATCGCTCTGGTATTTCCTCCAGTCGATGCACCTGTGATCCTTAAATGCGCTTGGAGATGTCAGTGCCCAATTATCGGTGAAATTGCTGATGGGCTCCAAGCGAGATGGTGGACCTTGTGCCTGCGCTTCGGGGGCCGATGCACCTCATCGGTCAAGGGCGCCGACAGGGGACACCCGAAGCCCGCATTGTCAGACCGGCACCGCTTCTCATTGAGAGGTTCCTCGTGTTTCCCTACTGCGGCGAAGCGCTCTTACCGCGCCGTACCGCCGTATGTCCCGGAAGTACTGGACCGAAAAGGCCCTGGTGGGCGATGCAGCCCCGGCTAAACGTCGCCGGTCTCGAGGCGCCGACAGCACAGGATGCACCCGCCCGCCCTCGCCTGGACGGGCCGCCGCAATCATCACCGCTGCCCTCACGGCACACGGTGCGTCACTGCAATACCGGCCCCCGGGCCTGTTCATGCTCCGGCTCCTTCGGAGAGCCGGCCCAGAGGTGCGGGCACGCCGATTCACTGGTGCCGCGGTTGGCGGCGTGCCCGCCCGCCTCTGCCATGTCGCCCCGGCGTCGGGGGCACCGCCTGTCGCCAGGTCGATGGCATATCCCGGTTCGCTGCCGTTTCTGCATCTATGGGGAGAGATTCGTCATGTCGTCAGTGCAGCCGCAACGGCTCGCCGACTGTCTGTGGCTTGCGGCGCACGACAGCCTCGACGGCAAACCACGCGTCGGCGAGTGGTCACTCGGGGTCGGCCTAGCCACGGCGTTGCTCGGCGAACTCGTTCACTACGGCTGCCTGGAGATTCGTGACGGCGAGCTGTTCCGCATCGACGGCGCCGGTACCGACGATCCCGCGCTGCGGCCCCTGCTCGACAAAATGGCGGCGGAGGAGTCCACCTGGCCGCCGGCCGCTGCCCAGCCGATACCCCCGCGTCCCCGCGCACCGACCGACTCTCACCAAGGGTGGCGCCAGCCGCACCCGGGCGGAGACTGGCCGACGCAGGCCTTCGAAAGTCCCGTCTGGGCGCCGCACCCCGATGGTTCCCCGCAACGGGCGTACCCACCCGACGACGGCTATCGCATCGCGCAGCAGCCCGAGCAGAACCGACACCGCAGACGTGGTCACGATCTACGTCAGTGGATGTCGTACCTGTCTTACGACCGGCGCGCCGAGATCCGCGTTGTCGACCGGCTCTCCCGCACCGGACTGGCCCAACGGCACGAACACCGCCGACTGTTTCGAGAGTCAACCGTGCGATATGTCCCGCGTGACTCCGTCATGGCGGGAACGCCGGCAAGCCGCGTGCGCATCGCCGTGCAGAGCGGCCGTGGTCTCGACCGGATGCAGCTACTGCTGGCCGGATTGTTCCTGGCCACCGGCTTACACCACCACGCGCTAGAGACCCTGTCCCCGCTGGAACGCGCCCAACTGGCCGATGAGCTGAAGACCGGCCTCGACGACATGTCCCGGGAACTACTGCGCGCCGCCGACGCCGCCATCGGGGAGGCCGCCATGCGCTGACCCGCCACCCCACCCGCCCGTCAACCAACCCCTCGTCGCAGGAGGACCCTCCGGTGCGTGCATCACCGTCCCCGATCCGCGAAGCGAGCGTGGCGAACGCCCTCGCCGCCAACCGGCTCGGCCCGTTCGCGATCGGCTCCGCCATCGCCTCGTCCGTAGCGCCGCTGACCGTCGTCACCCTGGTCGTACCCCTCGCGGCTGCCGCGACCGGTCTCATCGGCTTCCCCATCGCGATCCTCATGGTCGCCGCCATCCTCATGCTCTACGCCGTCGGCTACCTCGCGATGGCCCGCCACATCCCCAACGCCGGCGCGTTCTACGCCTACGTCGCCCACGGCCTCGGCCGACCCGCCGGCGTCGGCACCTCCTGGTTCGCCCTGGCCACCTACAACAGCTTCCAGCTCTGCTGCTACGGCGCATTCTCCGCCGCCATCGGCGCCCCGCTGCTGTCGGACTGGCTCGGCTTCGACGTGCCCTGGCTCATCCCCGCCCTGCTCGCCTGGGCCCTGGTGGCACTCCTCGGCGCGAACGAGATCAAGGTCTCCGGCTACGTCCTGGTCTTCCTCGTCGTCGCCGAAACGATTCTGGTCGCGCTCTACAGCCTCGCCATCATGCTCAGCGACGGGTTCAGGTTCAACGGTGCGGCGATGTCGGTCGGCGACCTGTCCGGGCCGATGCTCGGCGTGCTGGTCATCCTCGGCGCGACCTCGTTCGCCGGCATCGAGCAGTCGGTGGTCTACATCGAGGAGTCGAAGAACCCCAAGCGCACCATCCCGGTCGCCACCTACGTCACCATCGCCACGATCGCCGCCGTCTACTGGCTCGGCTCCTGGGTGCAGATCTCCGCCGGCGGGCCGCAGATCCTCGACCGCGCGGCCACCGAAGCGGACAACCTGTTCTTCAACCAGGCCGCGGTGGCACTCGGGCAGAGTTCAGTGACGCTGGGCAAGATCCTGCTCGGCACCGGCACGCTCGCCGCAGCGATCGCCTTCCACCAGGCCATCGCCCGCTACGTCTTCGCCCTCGGCCGCGAAGGAGTCCTGCCGCGAGTGTTCGGCCGCACCACGATCAAGGGAGCCCCGCGCAACGCGTCACTGGCCCAGACCGTACTCGCACTGGTCGTGCTTATCGCCTACGCGGTCGCCGGCTGGGATCCACTCGTCCAGCTCTTCTACTGGGGCTCCACCGCAGGCGGCTTCGGCATCCTGCTCCTCTACACCATGACCAGCATCTCCGTCGTCGCGTACTTCGCCAAGAACACCCACGGCGAGAACCTGTGGCAACGGGCGATCGCCCCTCTGATCGCCACCGCGGTGCTCCTCGTCGTCTCCTGGCTCGCGATCGACAACCTGCCCGGCCTATTCGGCGTCGACCCCGGCACCGGCCCGGCCCGCGTCGTCCCGATCACCCTGCTGCTCGTCTTCATCGGCGGCACCTTCTGGGGACTGGGCCTCAAGTACGCCAACCCGCAGGTCTACGCGGGCATCGGCCGCGGCACCCGCAGCGCCACCGCCAGCGCCTCCGGCCTGTCCACCATCCTCTAACCGAAAGGCACCGATCATGAGCGCACTGCGTATCGCCGGCCCCACCGATGTCGACACCGTCGCCGACATCGTCGCGGCCTCCTTCCAGCACATGCCCGTCATCCACTACCTCGTCCCCGACGACCAGCGGCGCCTACCGGTCTCCCGGGCCTGGTACCGGCTCTACATCCAGCACGCCATCGGCGGCGCCGGGCAGGTCGTCATGACCGAAGACGCCACCGCCGCCGCCGTCTGGTTCGACCGCACCGGCGAGGTCACCGAGCCCGAGAACTACGCCAAGCACCTGGCCGACCTGGCCGGCGACGACCTGCCCCGCTTCGAGCACCTCGACCACCAGATGGACTCAAGCCACCCCCGCGACCCGCACCTCCACCTGCTGTTCCTCGCCGTGCTCCCCGACAGGTGGGGCCAGGGCCTGGGCAGCGCGCTGATGGACCACACCCATAACCAACTCGACGCGGATGGCATCCCCGCGTACCTCGAAGCCACGAGCCCGGACAACCAGCGGCTCTACCACCGCCACGGCTACACCGACATGACCCCGCCGACCATCGCCGTCGACGGCGACACGGTCCTCTATCGCATGTGGCGGCCGGTCGCCAACGGCTAACACGCCACCCCGGTCCCGCCTGCCGGGGTACACCGTCAGGCGGCTTCCTCGCCGAGATCTCCTCGGCTGAGTTCCGCTGCTCATCATCGCCACTGACCACACCGACAGCCCCGGCCAACCACCACTCCAGTAACAAGCAAGCCCGTGCTGGACGCCTCCGAGCGGAGACCGTTCGGCGCACCGACGACCGCCAAGCGGGACCTCACTCCGCCCGCTGTCCCAGCGCTGCGCGGTCACGGCAGCCGACCCGACGTGCTGCCGGGGCGGTGCGCTCAATCCCTTGCCCCCAAGGCCGGAGCGCACCGCCCACCCCAGCCATCGGCAACTCAACCCGAAACGGGAGCACACCACCCGCCTCGCCATGCCATACCGGGAGCCCACGATGCCCGAGCCCGCCCGCGCGACCACCACTGAGGCACAGCGCCCCGGTAAGCCCCGCCGCGTCTCTACCCCGGTCACCGGCCAAGCCCGCGACGACCTGCGCCGGCAAGCCGTGCAGCTCTACCAGCCCACACCCGGCGCGGGACGCCGCCTGTCGATCCGCGCCATCGCTGCACAGTTCGACCGTTCATACGGGTTCGTCTGGAACCTGCTCGAGGAAGCCGGTGTGACACGCCGACCCGCCAACGGCCGCACCGCCCGGCTCACCGGCCCCCACCCGTGAACCTCGATCACCGCACCCAGTCACCTCCGACCACAACGGCCTACACCCCGCGCTCAGATCGCTGTACCCGCTCAACCAGGCACCGGCCCGCGGCCGTCAACGTCCCGCCGAGAAAGGACCGTCGTGGCACCGAAACGCCGATCATCGCTCCCACCTCATGCCGAACCCGTCACCGACGGCTCGGCGGCGGTCAACGCCGCGCCCGCTGCCGGCGAGGTCGGCGACCTGTCGAAGGCCGTCATGACCGCGCTGCTCCTGAGCACCACCGGGCGTCCTACTGAAGCTGCCACCACACTGCGCCCGTACGTCACCACCGCCGACTTGACGCAGGTTCTCACCGAGCCTGAACTCATCGACGCCTGCACGCTGTTCGCCACACTCGCCACCGGCACCGACCAGATGCGGGCCGCGCACCACGCCTACCACGCCAGCCACGTCCTCTACCCGTGCGGACACCCGCGACGGCTCGCCGCCGCCGACGCGTACGGCGCCACGCTGCACCAGCACGGCCTGCTCACCGACGCGATCGACGTGCGCCGCCGCGTACTCGCCGGATACCGCATCCATCAGCCGCAACGCGCGCTCACCGCCGCCATCGACCTCGCCACCAGCCTGCACGCCACTGGCCGATGCACCGACGCCCTGAACACCCTCGCCGGCGCCTGGCACACCTGGCACCACCATCCGCACCCTGATGCCAGCACCGGCACGGCTGTCCTGGCTGCGTTCATGCGGATGCTGCGTGCCTGCAGGCAAGACCTGCACCTGCTCGCCCTGCTGGCCCAAGCCCGCGACACCACAGCCTGGGACGACCTCGTCGCCTCGTACACCGCACAGACCGCCGCGGATGACACCGCCTACATCGACACCCACCGCACCACCGTCTGCACCCACAAGCACCAGCCCCTGACGGCCACATCATCCGGGAGCCTTTCGGAAGGCCGAGCCTTGCCGACGCCGGCCAGGCTCCTACCCACACCACCCGCCCGCACGCCGCCCCCCACACCTGTCATCAACGGCCACGACGCCCAACACCGCCATCCGCTGACCGGCTACCGCGTCGGCGACATAGCCGGTGCGATCAGCCGGATGCTCACCGAACCCGATGCTGCGGTCCTGCTCGCCGCCGACCGCATGCCGCAGCCGGACGACAGCGCGGTCCGGCAGCGGCTCACTGACACGATTGCCGCGTACCTGGCCCACCGACGCGCCCGCCGAGCCGCACTACGCACCACTGCGGTCCTGCTACCCGTGATCGCGGTTGCGGTCCTCATTCACCTTCTCACTTGACGGTCGCGGTTTAACCCTCTTCGCCACCACTCGGCGGCACCTTCTCCTCACGGTTCGGGAGGAACCGATGGGTTCACGACAGCGCAGCACGACGAACGCCGAACCAGGCCGCACGCCCCGGCGCAACATGTCGAAGCCGCAGCAGGCCGAGGCCGGTGCCGCGATGGCCAAGCGGTACCGCGAGGACGACAAACCCTCCACCAAGCAGATCGCCAGCGAGTTTGGAGTCTCGTACGGCACCGCCTACCGCCTGATGAAAACGGCCGGCGTCGAATTCCGTCCGCACTGCGGCGTCCGACACCGCCAGCCTCAAACCGCCCGGGCCAGGACGGGAGCAGCAGGTGCTCGTGGTTCGAGTCAGACGGGAATCGGGAGCATGACCGGGTCGCCGGCCCACGCAGCGCTGGAAACCACCGGGCCGTGACCGGCGCCCAAACCACGAATCGTGCCTGCCCCGGCACGGGGGAACCGGGGCAGGCACGAGCTCACCATAGTCAGATTCCCGCATACCCACCCGTCCGCGTTGCTCGTGACAGGCATCGCGAGTACGCGGTCAGGCCGCCTTGTCGCTGCGGGGGATGAGGTCGGCGGCGGCGTCGGCGTGCTCGCGTTGCAGTTCGAGCACCACCGAGGTGTACAGGTCTGAGGTGACGCTTTGGCGGGAGTGGCCGAGGACCGCCTGGACTTCTTTCATGTCAGCACCTCCGCCGCGTAGGAAGGTGGCAGCGCAGTGCCTTAGGTCGTGCAGCCGGATCGGGGGTAAGCCGCTGGTGGCGACGAGCTTGTCGAACCGGTCGCTGATCGTCTGCGGATGCCACGGCTGGCCGTCGGGCCGGACGAAGTAGTAGTTGGTGTCGGGCCATTCGTCGCCGCTGGCCTGCCGCCACCGCTCGCGCATCGCCACGTACTCCTTCTGGGTGACCACGGTTTTCGGCCCGAGAGCGACGGTCCGTTCCCCGGCTCGGCTCTTCACCTTCTTCTTGACCGGCTTGTAGCCGACCGGGGTGATCTGGTCGATGACCGTCAAGATTGCCTCGTCGAGGTCGACGTCCCAGTCGGACAGGCCGCAGCACTCACCGCGCCGCAGCCCACGATGCATGATCAGCTCGAACATCGGATAGAGGACGGCGTCGTGGCGTGCCGCGAAGTCGAGGAACTGTCCGGCTTCCTGCGGTCGCCACACCATTACCGGGCTGGGCCGCTCGCCGGTGGCCTTCCACTTCTCGATCGCTTTCAGCGTCCAGACGCGCGGCGGTGTCGAGTCCTCCGGGTCGAGTTCGACCCCGAGGGCAGGGTTGAACGGGATGAGCCGACCGGGCAGGACGGCGTGGTTGAGCGCGACCCGCAGGGTGGCGAATAGCCGCCGCATGCTGGTGGCGCTACGCGGGCGGATCCCGCGATAGCGGGCACGCACGACGGGATCCGGGCTGGCGCGGCCATCGCGGATTTCGGTGTTACGTGCCTCCAACGCCGTGAACATGGCCTGGACGTGGCTGATCCGCAGCTGCTGCAGCGGGATGTCGCCGAGGTGCGGGACGAGGTAGAGGCGGATGTCGTCGGCGTAGCCGCGCAGCGTCTTCTCCGACAGGCCACGGCGTCCGGCCAGCCAGTCGTTGAGGTATTGGCCGGTGGTGACCTCGACCGATGCGGGGACTCCGGCGCGGACACGGGCGGCGACGTCGTCGCGGCTGGGCAGCGGGTCGCCGCTCTTGCAGGCGTGCAGCATGTCGCCGATCTGCAGGGCGGTGATGGTGTCGTCTGCGGCGATGTCGAGCAGCGACCGGACGTGGTCGAGTTCGGCGCGTGCCTCGTCTTTGCCGTCGAAGCCGCTGCGCCGCATCGGGCGGCGATGGGGTCCGGCGGTGGGCAGTTCGATCTGGTAGCCCCACACGCCGTGGGTGGTGCTCCACGCCCCGCCGGGGCGGCGCAGCTTCGGACACTTGTTGTTGAGCCGTTTCTTGGTGACGGGATCTTTGCAGGTGCACCGCTTGGTGATGGATCCTTCGCTGCTCACGTTTCTCCTTGCTCCGATGGCGGTTGGCCAGGCGTTACGACGCATCTGATTGCGTCGTGGTGATCCACGCTTGCCATCGCGGACGTGGTCAAGTCGTGGCCGTCGGGGGGTATGCCGAGGGCGGTGAGGATGCCGGCGACGGGCACCCGGAAGCGGGCACCGACCGCGATGACCGGTGCCGGGAACTCGCCGGTCCGGGCGAGGTCGTAGGCCTGGGCCCGTCCTATGCCGAAGATGCGTCCGGCCGTGGGTAGATCGGTGATGACACCGAGCGCGCGGATCCGTTCCTCGGTCCAAACCGGGCCACCGGCGGTGACGTCGTCTTCCGAGGGCTGCTGGCGCGACGTCACCGTGAATTCCTCCTCGCCGCGCGGCAGGCCGGCGCCGCGACGCAGGGATCGGGCGGCCCTACCGACATGTCGGTGGGCGGATCGTCGAGGCCGGTGAAGCGGTGCGCACCGAGGTGCCGCATCCGCTGCACGTCGGCGTCGATGCCGGCGAGCCGGGGGAACTCGGCGGCCAGGCGTACCGTGGCGGCGGCGTGCGCGGCGGCCGCGTTGTCGGCGCTGACCATGGTCGCGAGCCGGGCGTCGGCGCTGATCTGGTAGATCCCGCCGACGGGATAGCCGGGGCAGGCCTCGGTCCGGCGGTAGGTCAGGCCGGTCAACGAGCGGCGGGCGGGCTGATCGGTGGGGACGGTGATCGCGCCGGGCTGGGTGAGGTAGCCGGCGCGTAGCCGGCCGAGCGCGGCGACGAGCTGCCCGACGCCGGCTTGGACGGCGTACCGGTTGTTGGGTGCGGTGATGGTGACGGTGACCGGCACGCTGACGGCGACGGCCCACCGGTACGGCAGGACCTGCAGGCCGAGCCGGGCCAGCAGGTCGGTGCCGTCACGGTGGTTCAGGGCGCCCCGGGCGACGAGGGCGCGGATCTCCGCCCGGATGGTGCCGGCGGTGATCGTGGCGTCGTCGGTGCTGGGGCGCAGCAGGGTCGCGAAGGGACGATGGTGCAGGGTGGACTCGTCGGTCCTGGTCATGGGATGCCTTCCGGGAACGAGAAAGCCGGGCGGGCACCCCCTGCGAAGAGGGCGCCCGCCCGGCGAGCGAAACGAAACGGGAAGATCAGCGGCCGTCTTCGTCGTGACACGCGCTGATCGGTGTGGTCCGACGACACGGCCTGTACGCGACGCAAAGGCCTGGTCGAAGTGGTGTGGCAGTGCACTTGAACTGTTCGGCAAGGGCGCGGTTCATGGTGTCGCGCCGGATCGGATCCGGTGTCGGCGCGCGGATCTCGCACGCCGCCGCACCACTTGTCAGGAGTAAGACATGGATGTTGTGAGCGCTGACTCGCCACCCACGGTCGCCGCCGAGCCGGTCGAGTCGGCAGCACCGGCGCAGACAATCACGATCGATCCGGAGGACGAGCACGTGGTGCCAGAGGCTCTGTCCCGGCTCGTCGCCTCCGCCCGGTTCACGCTGCGGGCGATGGAGGTCAACGCGATCTATCCGCCGCTGGATGCCGTGGCCGCGATGGAGCAGACCACGGAGGTCCTGCACCGGGTCGGCGGCCACCTCGATCTGTACGTGGGTGACTTCTCCACCGCCGGAGGCAAGGCGATGGGGAGGGCACGTGACCTGCTGCGGCAGGTCCGATCGGAACTCAGTGACGCCCGCAACCACCTCGCGATCGACAGCGAGTCATCGCCGATGACCGCCGTGGAGCCGGTCGGGGTGTAATCGCCCCCACGGAAGAGATGGGATCGCCGGCACCTGGTGCGGGCGATCCCATCCCCGGTTCGGATTTCCTGCCTGGAAGGCGGCGCACCAGACTTTCGGCTAGGAGCCACCGCCTCGGCTGTGGCTATGCAGCCGAGATATCTCTCCTTTCGGTGCGATACCGCCACGCAGCCAGCCCGGGGCTACTCACGAGCCCACCGATCCGGACATAGCAGGATGCGCAGCGCGACCGCGGCCTGCTGCCAGACCACGCCGTTGCCGAGCACCCGCAGCGCCCCGGTGCGCGGCAGGTCCATGCCGGTGACCCAACCCTGATCGAGGCCCATCAACCATTCGACGAAAGGCGGGGCCAGCACCGGCCGTCCGTGTTTGCCCGGCTGGGTCGGTTCCGGCACCGGCCTACCCAGCAGGACCTCCCACCGCGCGACCGCCAGGGCGTAGACACCCCACCGCTGTTCGTCGGGTTCGCCGAGCGCGGCGACCGCGGTGACCAGATCGGCGCCGCCGTCGCCGTGCACACAGATGCCGTGCCCGTCGCTGGCCCGTGGAGTGGGCAGCATCCGGACGCGGACGGCCGCCGACGGCAGGGTGAGATCGCCGTGGCTGCCTCGCTGCCCGGGACAGCCCTTCTCCCCGTCGGTGGCGCGCGGGGTCGGCAGTAGCAGCACTTGCGACAGCGGTGGCCGGAACCCTTCGCCGGCACGCCGGCCAGGGGTGCCGGTGTCGCTGGCCCGCGGTGTCGGCAGCAGCCGGGTGGCGTCGGTCAGGGTGTGACCGACGTGCCCGGTTGCCGGTTTGGTGCGTCCGGCGGTGGCGTTGGCCGAGCTGCGGCTGTCGGCCACCGTCGGGGTCGGCAACAACCTGCCGGCCAGCTGCGCCAAGCCCGGCCGGCGGACCGCCCCAGCCGACACGGACTTGTTCGAGCCGTAAGTGACGGCGGTCGGGGTGGGCAGCAGCGGATTGCGGCTACCGCCCGGCTCGATCAGGTCCGGCAGCCCGTACGGGTGGCCGGGCCCTTTGCCGTCACGAGCGCACGGCGTCGGCAGCACCGGCCCCGGCGAGGTCGCGCCGGATGGCCAGCAGGAACAGCCGATCTCTACGGTGGGCGGCACCGACGTCGGATGCGCGTAGGCATATCCACCTTGAGTCGTACCCGCTCGCGGCCAGGTCGGCATGGACGACGTCGAAGCCACGCCGGAGGAGCGCGGCCACGTTCTCCACGAACACCAGCGGGGGTAGAAGCGCGCGAATGGCGTCGGCGACCGCCGTCCAGACGCTGGAATGCCGGCCGGTGATGCCGGCGCGTTTCCCCGCGTTGGAGATGTCCTGGCAGGGGAACCCGGCGGTGACGACGTCGACCGGCTCGATCGTGCTCCAGTCGACGGTGCGGATGTCGCCGAGGTTGACGACGCCCGGCCACCGCTCGGCGAGGACTTTCTGGGCGTGCGGGTCGGTCTCGGCGTACCAGCAGAGCCGACCGCCGAGGACCGCTTCGACGGCGAGGTCGAGCCCGCCGAACCCGGTGCAGAGCGATCCGATCCGGAGTTGCCCGGAACCGGCTGCGGACGGCTCAATCACGCCACCTCCCGCAGCCCGACCCGGTTCCCGGATCCCTGTACGGCGAGCAGCAACAGCGCCGATCTCTGGATGCCGGCGCCCAGCGAGAGAAATCGGGCGAGGGGTCCGGTCACGTAACCACCCCGCCCTCGGTCGGTGCCTGAAACACCAGGACGTCCTCGTGCGCGATCAGGTGCATCGGCGTACCGGCCCGGCGTGCCTTCCGGACCGCCTGCAGCTGGAAGAAGCTGGGCCGGGCGACCAGTTGGTCGTCACGGACCGCTGCCAGCAGTGCCACGCACCGGTCCACCGGGATGAGCCCGGCCCGCACACCGGCGCCGATGACCGCGGACGGCAGGTCGACGAGCTGGCCGTGTTTGCGCCACGGCCGGGCAGTCACCACCACCACACCGCCCGGGCGCAGCAGCGTGCGGCAGCCGGCCAGGATCAAGGCGAACCCGTCGGCCAGCCCGGTCAGGTCGCGGTAGGCGAGATTGCCGCGGTCGGTGCCGTCGTTGTAGGAGTTGTCGGACTTGCGGACCCCGCCTTCGCCGGGCTCGACCAGGCCGTGCACCGTCGGCCCGTACGGCGGACTGGTCACCACGAGAGCCGCCTGTCCGGTCAGAGCTGACGGGACCAGCGACAGGATGCTCGTGGAGTCGCCGCGGATCACCGAGGCCCGTCCGGTCGCGCCCTGGGTGTGGGCGTGCTTGATGTTGGCGTCGGCGATGTCCGACCAGCGCGACTCGTACTCGATGCCGAACGCGTCACGGCCGGCATGCACCGCCTCGACCAGGGTGGTACCGATCCCGCACATCGGGTCCAGCACCAGGTCGCCTGGCTGGGTGTAGTGCTCGATCGCGTGCGCGGCGATCGCCGGCAGCATCCGGGCGGGGTGCTTGACCGACTCGGCCGTGTAGCGGCCCTTGCGCTGGACCGGCCCGGTGGACTGGGCAGTCGCCCACACCGACAGCCCGTCCGGCCCGACGGCGCGATGCTGAGCGTCGTAGGCGCGGTGCCGCCCGCCGGCTCCCGGCCGGGCGCCAGCGGTATCGGGCTGGGTGCCCGGACCCTGCGGTGAACGGTGCTTAGCCACGGCTACCACCGCCCCACCGGCCGCGCGTGCCGGAGCGCGGCGCTGGCCGGTCGGTCTGGCTGAACACCAGTAGGTCGGCGTGCACCCGCAGATGTGCGGCCTGCCACTGGGTGCTGTCGGCCAGGGCGAGCAGTTCCTCGTCGGTGACGTGGTAGATGAACGTGTCGCCGTCGGTGTCGGCGGCGACGGCGACGATGTGCTGCAGGTAGCCGAGCCGGACCCCGGCGGCGGCCTGCACGACAGGTGTGAAGTCCTCCGGGATCGGCGGGGTGCCGGCCGGGACGGCGACGACGAGGATGAGGCAGCCGCCGGGACGCAGCAGCTGCGCGCAGGCGGTCAGCAGCCACGCCAGGCGGACCCGGTTGGCGGCGTCGCCGCTGTCGAGCGGCCAGCGGGCGACGACCAGACTGGTCGCCCCATGCAGGGAGCCGTCGGCCGGAACCTCCGTGTTCGGGGTACCGGCGGGGTGTAGGTCCGGGTCGGTGAGGTCGTCACCGAACCAGGCGCTCAGTTCCGGCAGATCCTCGTCGTCCTCACCGGCGCCGTCGCCGGTGAGGAGGGTGGCGGTGTCGACCGAATGCGCCGGGGTGGCCGGGCCGATGATCAGGCTGGACGCGTCGGTGAACCAGGCCGGGTGGTGCAGTCGGCCACCGGCCGTGCAGGCCTGGGTGAGGGAGTGGCCGTCGGTGAGGTCGACGACGATCTCACCGGGGCGCGAGTAGGCGGCGATCAGCCGGGCCGCGAGCCGGGCGCCGATGCTGCGGCCGGCGTCGGCGTCGGTTCGGGCGGTACGCCAGACGGTGATCGGGACCGGCGGGTCGCCGGCGATCAGGTCGGTCGGGGCCGCGTCGAGCGCGGCCGGGTCGGCGGAGGCGGACGGGTCGGTGTGGTGCTGCGGCGTGTGCTCGCTCATGAAGTGGCTGGGCTCCGCGCCGCGCCGTGATGCGCTGACACCCTCAAACCGGGTTTTGTGCGCTGTGGCGAACACTCGCCGGTCTGACGCTTTTCTGACGCCGCCCGCATGCCCAGAACGCCGGGCACGTCGGCGCGGGCTGTCAGGCGTCTGTCAGACGCGGCGAGTCCCGCGATAGGCCGCTGTCAGATTCTTGTTAGCCGTTGGCACCCCAACGACTGACACGACACCGCGACGAGTAAGTGCAGGTCAACGCCGGTTTGTCAGAACAGTGTCAGACGGGCGTCAGATAGACGCGGGCCGGCAGAGGGCGCCGCTTCGCCGTGCAACCACCTCGCCCGTGAAAGCTGACCTGCGGTGTTGGAACAGTGTCAGCCGCTCGTGGCGCAATCAGCGACATGCCGTGCACGGCCGGGCCCTCGACGGGCACGGCCCCTCGGCGAGCCCACCGCCTTGATTCCAGGAGTTCACCCGCATGAATGCCACCGACTGGCCCGACTCGCCGCTGGACGCCGTCGACGCCGCCTTCCACGCGTTGACCTCCGGACCGCAGCCGCTGTTGCTCGACCTGGAGCCGTTACGCGACGGCACCGACCTGCCCACCGGCAGGCCCAGCCTGCCTGCGCTACGGCGTTGGCTGCTCAAGCACCCGCGCTCCTACGAGGCACGCGACGCTGTCTGGCGCGAGCTGATCCGCCGCGCCCGCCTCGACGGCCCGGCCTGGGTGATCGCCGCGACCGCTCTCGCGTTGCCGTCGCTGCGCCGCTACGCCGGTCAGCTGCGCCGCGGCTGGGGCGGCGACGCCTACGATCTGGATGCCGAGATCCTCACGGGTTTCCTAACCGCGCTGCGCGACCGGGTCGATCTGGCCCGGCCGGCGCCGTACGCGTCGCTGTGCCGGGCCGCGTGGCGCGCCGGCCACGAGCTGCACCAGCGCGACGGCGCCGAAGCGATCCCGCTCCCGGAGGAGATCCTCGAACATGTCACCGGGCCGCGGACCCCGCGACGGCCGTGGGGGCATCCGGACCTGCTGGTACGCCGCGCTGTCGAACTCGGCATCGTCGACGCGGAAGACGAACAGCCCTACATCGATCTGCGGCTCGGCAACCGGGCTATCGAGCCGATCGCAGCCCGCCTCGGCCTACCAGTCGCCACCCTGCGCCGCCGCGTCGAACGCATCGACGCCCGCATCGCCGAAGCCGTCAGCGACGGCATGCTCGAGGAAGCCACCTCGCCGCAGCTGCGCGAAAAGCTGGAACAACGCGCCAAGCAGCGCGCCCGGATCCGCGCCGGCCGCACCGCCGCACCACAGCGGCTCATCGCCGCCTGAGAACCTTTCGCACCACCAGCCAGCGGGCCCGACGCCTTCGTCGGGCCCGCTTCCTTCTGCGGCGCACACGCCGGGCCGCGGTCAAGGCCACCCGCGTCGGCGCAGCGGCAGGACCCGCCCCGGCCCGGTAACGTCCACCGACGCGCTGCCGGCCGGCGGCGGCCGGGGGAATGCCCGGCGAACCGGCATCGCGGCCCCCACCGCTGAAGACGGCCACGCTGCCCCGTCCCGCCCGCTCGCATGTCCTGGTGCCGCGACGGGTTGTCGGCCTCACCGCAGCCAAGCGGGATGACGGCCTCGACTGTCGCAAACCGGCAACACACGGGCGCGGTCAACGGTTTCAGGCTCGCGGCCGCCTCGCACGGCTCTGACAGCGGCCTTGCACCTCGTCGCTGTCAGTCCCTTGTCAGCCGCCATGCCATCCACCGGCTGCCAGGAAAGCGGCCCTGACCTGCACTGTCAGAGCCGTTAGAAACCTGTCAGTCCCGTGTCAGACAGCCAAGTGTTCGCCACAGCGCACAAACCCCGGTTTGAGGGTGCGGAACCGCCACGGCACCGGAAACACCGGCGCCCGGTCTCCGCCCGCCGCCGAGCCCCGAGCCTTCGAGGGCCGGGCGACGTGAGCCCGGGGACGTTCTCGGGTGCCGCGCCCTTGATGCGCTGACACCTCATCACTTGCGAACCCGAACAGGGAGGACGAGCTCCTCCCGAGACAATCCCGGCTCACCTCGCCTCCGTCCCTTCGCCTCGGACGCCCGGCGGCGGCCCTTTCCGCCGTTTCGAGCAATCGCCGCGCACCCGCCTGCTGGTGGGTGCGCGGCGGGAGGTGACCACTCATGTCCCGCACGCCGCGGGCACGTCTGCGTGCCCCGAACACCCACCTACTGACTACCGCCCGCCGGGCCGTCCGCTACGTCGCGCCGCCGGGCGCGGCCGCACTGATCCTGCTCACCCCGGCCGCCGCGCACGCCGATCCCGGCACCGTGATCCTGGCGGCGAACAGCCTGCCGCAGGTCGTGTCGAACATGCAGGTCTGGATCATGGGCATCCTCGCCGCCGTCGCCACCCTCTTCGCGGTCCTCGCCGGGGTGTACTGGGCGACCGCCGGCGGAGACCCGGCCCAGGTCGACAAGGCCAAGGGAGCGCTGCGTAACGCGCTGGTCGGCTACGGCCTGGCCGTGCTCGCCCCGATCCTGCTGCAGGTCGTCCAGGGCATCGTCGGGGGCTGATCATGGGCTGGCTCGACCCGATGGGCTGGCTGGACGGCATCCTGGACTGGTTCGCCGAACTGCTGCTGGACAGCCTCAACACCATGATCGCGGTGATCACCGACGTTCTGCTGATCACGCCGAACGTGACCGGGCTGCCGCAGGTGCAAGCCCTGACCGGCCGCGCCGTCTGGATCGTCGACACGGTGTTCGTGCTCGTGTTCCTCGCCGCCGGGGTGCTGACCATGACCAACCAAGGCGACGAACGTTCCCGCTACACCGTCAAGGACCTGATCCCGCGCTGCGTGGTCGGGTTCATCACCGCCCACTTCTCTCAGTTGATCGCCGGCCAGATGATCGACCTGGCCAACGCGCTCACCGGCGCGCTGACCGAACAGAACTGGGACTCCGACGGCGCGTTCCAGGCGATGCGCACTCACGTCACCACCGCCGGCGAAACCGGGGGGATCCTGTTCCTGGTCTGTGTGTCGATCATTTTGTTCCTGATGGCCGCCACCGGCTGCTCGGCGATCGTCCGGTTCGCGGTCGCGCTGGTGTTGACCGCCGGCGCCCCGATCGCGCTGGCGTGTCATGCACTGCCGCAGACCGATCCGGTCGCCCGGCTGTGGTGGCGGTCCTTCGTCGGGGTTCTCGCGGTTCCGATTTTGCAGGGTTTCGTGTTGTTCGCCGCCCAGTGGATGCTGCTGGACCCGCAAGCCATGCTGCCGCTGCTCGGCCTGCCGGTCGAGCCCGGCAGCGTGTTCAACCTGTTCGTCGTCATGGTCCTGCTGTGGACCTGCGTGAGGGTGCCGGGCTTGGTGCGCCGCTATGCCACCGAGGGCGGGCGCGGTAGCAACTTCCTCGGCGCCGTGGTGCGGGTCGTGGTCGTGCAGCAGATCAGCCGGGCCCTGCCCGGCATCGGGAGGGCGTTCCGATGACCGACCGCCGAGATTCCGAGGTCGTGCGGGCGAGGATGCCCGCCGACGTCGACGCCGCCGACAAAGTCGCCTACGGCTTGACCTTTCGCCAGCTCGCGATCCTCGCCGTCGCCGCGGTCTGCGGCTACGGCGCCTGGAACGCCTTACGCGATGTTGTCCCGATTCCTGTGCTGGTCGGCGGCGCCGTAGTGCTGGGCGGTCTGGTGTTCGGCCTCGCGGTCGGCCGCCGTGACGGACTGCCGTTGGATGTGTGGCTGCTCGCGGCGTTCCGGCATTCCCGCGCCCCGCGAGCGCTGTCGACCACCGACACCACCGCCAAGGTTCCCGACTGGGTGGAGACACCGAAGTCGAAGGTCATGCTGCCGGCGCCGCTGAAGCTGCCCGCCGGCGCGATCACCGACGACGGTGAGATCACCCTCGGTGGCGCCCGAGCGGCGATGGTGGCCGCGACCAGCGTCAACCTGGCGCTGCGGACCACCGACGAGCAGGCCGCCCTGGTCGACACGTTCGGCCGCTGGCTCAACTCGTTGTCGACGGCGACGCAGATCGTCGTGTCGGCGCAGCCGGTCGATCTGCACTCGCATGCCCGCACTCTCGCCGAAGCGGCCGACAGCCTGCCGCATCCGGCGCTGGCCTACGCGGCCGCCGACCACGCCCGGTTCCTCGACGACCTCGCCGAACGCCGCGATCCGCTGCGCCGGCAGGTCCTGATCGTCACCCGCACCAGCGCGGGGGAACGCGGCGACCACGCTGCCCGCCGCCGCGCCGACGGCACCGTCCGTGCCCTCAGCGGGTTGGGCGTCACCACCCGCGCCCTCGACGGGCACGCCGCCACCGCCGCCCTCGCCGCGGCGGCCGACCCCTACCGGCCGCCGCGCCCCGGCGGGCTGGCCGCCCCCCACACCGTCATCACCGGCCCCGCGCCGGCCGCACCCCGGAGAAAAGCATGAAGACACTGACCCGCAAACGCGGCAGCACCCCACCCGAGGAGCCCGCAAGCCCGACCTCGTCGCTGGCCGCCGCCGCCGCGCCCGCCTCCGTTGAGGTCACCCCCCGCTACCTGCGCGTCGGCGACGGCTACGCCGCCACCCTGGTGGTCACCGGCTACCCGGCCGAAGTCGGCCCAGCCTGGCTCGAACCGCTACTCAGTTGGCCGGGCAGACTCGACCTGGCCCTGCACATCGACCCGATCCCCGCCCCGACCGCGGCGGCCCGGCTCCGGACCCAGCGGGCCCGGTTCGAGTCGTCACGGCGCTCGGACGCGGCGAAAGGCAAACTGGCCGACCCGTACGTCGAAGCGGCTGCCGACGACGCCGCCGACCTCGCCGAACGCCTGGCCCGGGGGGTGTCGAAACTGTTCCGGGTCGGGCTGTACCTCACGGTGCACGCCCGCACCGAGGCCGAACTCCTCGAAGCATGCGCGCAGGTGAAAGCGGCTGCGGCGTCGACGCTGATCGAGGTGCAGCCGGCCACCTGGCGGCACCTGCCCGGCTGGACCACCACCCTGCCACTGGCGGCGGATTCGCTGCAGATGCGCCGGACCATGGACACGCAAGCGCTGGCTGCGGCGTTCCCTCTGGCGTCGGCGGACCTGCCGGCGCCGTTACCCGGCGACCCCGCGACTAACGGCGGGGTGCTCTACGGCATCAACCCGGACTCCGAAGGCATCGTCTGGTGGGACCGCTGGAGCCAGGAGAACTACAACAGCATCGTGCTGGCCCGCTCCGGCGCCGGGAAGAGCTACTTCGTCAAACTCGACGTTCTGCGCCAGCTGTACCAGGGGGTGCGGGTCGCCGTCGTCGATCCCGAGGACGAGTACCTGCGCCTCGCCGACGCGGTAGGTGGGACCATCGTGCGGCTCGGCGCCCCCGGCGTGAAGATCAACCCGTTGGATCTGCCGGTCGGTGACAGCCGCCCGGACGTGCTCACCCGGCGCGGCCTGTTCCTGCACACGCTGATCGCGGTGCTGCTGGGCGAGGTGCCGCCACCGGCTGAACGCGCGGCCCTGGACCGGGCGATCCTGCAGACCTACCGGCAGGCCGGGATCACCGCCGACCCGGCCACCCACCACCGCCCGGCCCCGCTGCTTGCCGATCTCGCCGCGGTCCTGCATGGCGACGACGATCCGGCCGCCACGCAGCTCGCCGCCCGGCTCGCTCCCTGGGTGGCCGGTTCCTTCGCCGGACTGTTCAACGGCCCGACCACCACCCGCCCTGACGGGCACCTGGTGGTCTGGTCGTTGCGGCAACTGCCCGACGAGCTGCGCACCGTCGGCACGCTGCTCGCGCTGGACGCGATCTGGCGCAGCGTCGACGCTCCCGGCCGAGCCGGGCTCGGTGTACGCCGCCTCGTCGTGGTGGACGAGGCGTGGCTGCTGATGCGCGACGGCGAAGGCGCGAAGTTCCTGTTCAAGATGAGCAAGGCGGGCCGCAAACGCAACGCTGGCCTGTCGGTGATCACGCAGGACGTCGCCGACGTGCTCGGCACCGACCTCGGCCAAGCCGTCGTCAGCAACGCCGCCACCCAGGTGCTGCTCAAGCAGGCGCCGCAGGCCGTCGACAAGGTCGCCGACGCGTTCGGGCTCACCGCAGGCGAGCGGCGCATGCTGCTGTCGGCCCGGGTCGGCCACGGGCTGTTGATCTCCGGGGCGAATCGGACCGCGTTCGAGGCGATCTCGTCGCGGGCCGAACACGCCCTGGCCACCACGAAGCCGTCCGACCTGGCAGGCCTCGACGACCAGGAGGCCGACCTGTGAGCCCACCCCTGCTGTCGCCCTCCACTCCGGCGCCTGGTCCTTCGGGACCGGGCGCCGATGTCATTGTGCCTCCGAGCGCGCCCGCGCAGTGGATCCTCGACGCCGCAGCGTGGGCGATCCAGCGGCCGTGGCTGCTCGGCGTCGCCGCGGGACTGCTCATCGCATACATCGCCGGGCAGAACATCCTGGCCGGGTGGCGGCACCGCCGCCATGCCGAAGGCGCCCGGCTGGTCACGGTCGCGCCGCCGCCGGAGGTCGACGCCGCCTCCGCGGCCGCGTTGTGGGCGAACCTACACGGCACCCTCACCCCGTCGGTGAAACGGCGGCTGCTTTACGGCAGCCCGCACGTGGTGTGGCAGTACACGTGGAACGGCCGCCAGCTGATCATCAGCGTGTGGGTGCCCGGCACCGTGTCGCAGGGCGCGGTCGAGGCCGCAGTCCGTGCCGCCTGGCCGGGCGCGGCCTGCACCACCAGCAACGCAGCGCCGCCGATCCCGCTCGGCATGCCGCAGGCCACCGGCGGGCACCTGCTGCCACAGGCCGCGGAATGGCTGCCGTTGAACACCGACCACGACAACGACCCGCTGCGAGCGTTGATGTCGGCCGGCTCGCAGCTCAAGAACGACGAGTACGCCTGCGTGCAGGTCCTCGCCCGCCCGGCCCCACCGAGGCGGGTGGCTCGGGCACGCAGGGCGGCCGGACGGCTGCGCGACGGAAAGACCGCGATACCGGCGATCAACCCGGCAGCGCCGCTGCTGTTCCTGCTGGAGATCTTTCTGCCTGGCCGCAGCACACCCGCCCGCAGCACCACCCCTGCGGCCCGGCGGGATCCGGGCGTCGAACGCGATGTCCGCGCGATTCTGGACAAGACCGTCCACAGCCTGTGGACAGTCGGCATCCGTTACGTCGTGGCCAAGGACAACGAACGCGGCGGCGTCCACGCCCGCGACCGGTTACGGGGCATCGCCGACACGATCGCCTCCGCGTACGCCGTCTACGCCGGCCGCAACCGCCTCGCGCATCGCACCCGGATGGGCCAGCCGGTGGCCGTGGTCGCGGCCCGGCGCCTCGGCGCCGGGTTCCTCGCCTCCACCCCCGAACTCGCCGTCCTGGCCGCGCTGCCGCGGGATCTGGCCGTGCCAGGCCTCGATCGGGCGCGGGCCAAGTCGATGCCCGCGCCGGTGGCGGTCCCTGCCGGCGGGCGTGGGGTAAAGGTGATCGGCGACGCCGAAATCGGCGGCCACCCGGTCGCTGTGGCGGTCTCGGACGCCCGCTATCAGATGCACGTGGTCGGCGCGACCGGATCGGGCAAGACAACGCTGCTGGTGAACATGGCCGTCGACGACATCAAAGCCGGACGCGGCACCGTGGTGATCGACCCGCACGGCGATCTCGTGCTGGACATCCTCGACCGTCTGCCTGCCTCGGTCGCGGATCGGGTGGTGCTGTTCGACCCCGATCAGCCCAACCCGCCTACCATCAATCCCCTCGAGGGCGACGACCCGGACCTGGTGGTCGACAACATCGTGTCGATCTTCGGCAACATCTTTGCCAAGGCGTGGGGGCCGCGGATGGACGACGTCATGCGCGTCGCCTGCCTCACCCTGCTCAAGCACGCCAACGTGACGCTGCAGCACATCCCGCCGCTGCTCAACTCGGCGCAGTTCCGGTCGGCGATGACCGTCGGACTGGACGACCCGGCCGGCTTGTCGGGGTTCTGGCAGTGGTACGACTCGCTCAACCCGGCCCTGCGTTCGCAGGTCATCGGCCCCGTGCTGGCTCGGCTGCGGTCGTTCCTGCTGCGTGACTTCGTCAAACGCACCATGCGCTACCCGAAGTCCAGTTTTGACATGGGCAAGGTCCTCGACGGCGGCGCCCTGCTGGTGCGCATCCCGAAAGGGCAGCTGGGGGAGGACACCAGCAAACTGCTCGGCTCTCTGATCCTGGCGCAGGTGTGGCAGGCCGCCACCGCCCGCGCCACCATCGAGCCGGACCGGCGCCGCGACGCCACGCTGATCATCGACGAGGCACAGAACTTCCTCACCCTCGCCAGCAGCCTGGACAGCATGCTGGCCGAGGCCCGCAAATATCGGCTGTCAATGGTCCTGGCGCATCAGGACCTGGCCCAGTTCCCGAAGGACCTGCTCGCCGCGGCGTCGGCGAACGCGAGGAACAAGATCTACTTCTCGGTGGCGCCGGAGGACGCCCGCGTCCTGGCCCGCCACACCCAGCCCGAGCTCGACGAACACGACCTCGCACACCTGGACGCCTACACCGCGGCGGCCCGGCTGGTCGTCGCCGGCCGGCAGACACCGGCGTTCACCTTCAAGACCCGGCCACCCAAGCCGATCGTCGGCGAAGCGACCGCCATCCGGCAGGCCGTCGCGACCCGGGTTCCGGCGCAGGACACCAGCGCCATCGACGAACTCGTCGACAAGTTCTCGGCCCGGCCCGACGACGGACGCCAGCAGCGCGGCAAGAACGGTGAGAAGCCGAAACCCTGAGCCCAACACGTTCTGTCAGCATGCCGAAAAGGTCGTCGCCGGCAGATCAGAAAGTCTGTCACAGCAGCTCAGCAGCCTGCGAGCACATCTTCCATTCGGGCTTCACCAGCCCTTCACCACCGAGCATCCCGTCGCCCTGACAGAACCGACGGAAGTGCCCTGTTCCCGCAGCACAGTGCCGCGCAGCGACTCTCGGCGGCCGCTGCGCGTACTCCGACACCCCTCCAACGGAGGGACAACCTCTTCGCCTGAAGGAGCATCACTCGTGTCCACCTCGGACTACTCCGGTTCTGACCCCAATTCCTTCTCTTCCGACTCTCGTCCCTTCTCCTCCTCCGATCCTTCGTTCCCCCGCTCCGGTTCCTCCCGGCCCGCTTCTCGTAGGTCCTCGTTGTCTCGCTTGGACCGCCTCGACCGGTTGCGTCGCCTGACCGCCCGCGACCACCTGCTGCTGGCCTGGCTCGCCGAGCACTACGTGCTGACCACCGGCCAGATCGCCACCGCCCTGTTCCCGTCGCTTCGCTCGGCCCGGCTGCGCCTGTCCGTGCTGCACTCACTGCAGGCTGTGACCCGCTTCGTCGACGTCACCACCGGCGACCGCCAGTACCTGTACACCCTCGGCCCGCTTGGGGTGGTGGTCTACCCGACGCAGTACAACGACCCGCTGCGCACCGACGGCCGCGACCCGCGCTCCAGTGTGGAACGCACCGAACGCATCATCGGCAGCCGCCGCCTGCCGCACCTGCTCGGCACGAATCAGCTGTTCGTCGACCTGCACGCCTACACCCGCACCGATCCGACCGCCCGCCTGCGCCGGTGGTGGTCTGAACAGCACGCCACCGCGGTGTACTCGGCGGTCGCCGCAGCCGCGGCCGGTCCCGGGATCCGCCCGGACGGGCACGGCGTGTGGGAAGCCGGCGACCGGGAGGTCGGGTTCTTCCTCGAGCACGACAACGGCACCGAGACCATCGGCACGGTGCTGCGCAAGCTGCGCGAGTACGACCGACTCGCCGGCGGCGGCCCCCGCTACCCGGTCCTGCTACGCGTGCCCGGCCGCCGCCGCGAACAGCACCTACTCGACGTCCTCGCCGGGGTACAGCTGGCGATGCCGGTCGCGACCGGCATCCACGACGAGCATCCCGCCGGCCCGGTCTGGACGCTGACCCACGACACGGGGCTGCGCCGATGGCTGCACGAGCTGCCGTCCGACCACGGCCCGGAGAACCCGGCCACCAACCCGCACCGCTACTCCGGCGGCGGCACCGTGGCGTAGCCGCGCCCCAGCACGACCGGTCTAACAGTCTGACGAAAGTCCGACAAGAGTCTGACAACCCTGGTCAGAGCAGGTTCTGACGATCATGAAGCGGCCGGTTCTGACAGACCGTGCCGCTACCGTTTCCGGCAACACCTCTCTTGTATATCTCCATCCCGGTCCGGTCCCGCCTACGGAACCACCGCCGCACCGTCCGGTGCCCGCACCCACCGCCCTCTTTGAGGCCGGTCGGCGCCCGCGCCGCGCGGCGACCCCAGGTCGCACCGAACCACCAGCACCACCTCTCCACATCTCTCTGCACCGACTCATGCACCCAGTGGGCCGGTCACTTCCGCGTGCCCGAAAGGTACGCCCGCATCCCAAGGAGGAACCCTTCATGACCACTCACACCGCAGCCCGCAACGGCCAGCGTGTCCCGAACCCGCCGGCCCCGGCTGCCGCCCAGCCCACCAGTAATAGCAAACCGCCGGTCGTCCGGCCGACCGCGACCATCACGGCGATGATCGTGTGCCTGCCCGACGAGCTGTCGCGTGAGCCGTTGACCGCTCACCAGCTCGACCGACACTTCGGTGTCTCCGGCACCCTGCAGCCGAGGTTCTGGGCGAAGCCCAACTTGTACCTGTGGCAGCTGCGCCACCTGATCGGCCGGGTCAAGGCTGTGAAGAACCAGCCCGAGTACTGCGCGGGCGGACCGGCACGACTGTTGCAACTCACCGGCATGCGACACGCCGCCGGTGTCGGTGCGGGCATCCGCCATCAAATCTGGCAGCAGGCCGTGCAGGGCACCCGCCCGGCACAGCCGTGGGTCGACTTCCACACCCGGCACCTCGCGGAGCCGGGCAAGTACAACTACGAGCAGGCCGTCACCGACTTCTGGGGGCAGGCCCGCATCAGCGCGATGCGCGCTCACAACGCGGCCAACGTCGGTGTGCCGCTAGCCATCGACGAGCTGGAGATGCTGCAAGCCGGAGCCACGGCCTACCAGCACTACAGCGCCATGACCGCGATCTGCGGCGACGCGCTACTCACCGCCGAAAGCGCCCAGCTGGCACCCGCCAGCGACGCCTTCGCCGACCGGGTGACCTACCTCGAACAAGCCGTGCGCTACCTGGCCGGCATCGAGAACACCAGCCAGCGACTGGTCGCGGTCTCCCTCTGAAACACCCACGGAACCGGTCCGGTAGCTGCCGCCACGCCCTGAAACCAAGGGACAACGCGACAGCCCGGACCGGTGCCATCCCCTTCGAGCGCGCCCGAACCGGCGCCCCCGAACGCAGATGTCCGCCGAAATCCCTGCCCTACACCACATCGCGAAGGAGAAGAACATGCTCGTCAACCTCACCCCGCACCCCCTGCGATTCTTTCCGGCAGGCACGCCGGACCACATCGACGAGGGCAGCGTGGCACCCCGCTTGGTGCTCGCTCCGTCAGCGCAGCACCGGCCGGCCCGGCTCGGTCAGCAGACAACCGGCGAGTCGGTGACCGTCGTCGACGGTATTACCGTCGACGTGATCACCTTCGGGGACACCGCGACATCTCCCCAGCTGCCGCCGCCGCACGACGGCACCTGGTACGTAGTCTCCCTGGCCGTCGGACTCGCGGCGAACCATCGCGATGACCTACTCGTGCTGCACGAGTACGTGCGCGACCCCAACGGACGCATTGTCGGTGCCCGCAAGCTGGGGCGCCCCGGCAGACCCGCCTGACCTTCGCGATCCGGACCTCCGCGCGACCGGCAGCGACCAGCCGTTTCACCGTCAGACTGCCGCCCACCGGCCGCTACCGGCTCGTCGAGCCGCTCGGCAACGCCACGCCGACAACGCCCCACCTCCATCTGCTGGACGGCGGCCGCACCTCGGCACCCGCCGCGAGCCGGCCTTCGCACCCGCGCTCTAGCGCGCATCACCGCCGAGCGCCCCGGGCCGGGGCTTGCGGTAAAGCCGCGGCCGGCGCCACGGCCGACCTTTCCCTCTTCGTCGGTCACGCAGGTCGTCTGCCATGACCGCGAACGCACCGAGTACGCCCTGCTGTTGAAAACCTTCCCCGGGATCATGCCTGCCCCGTTCCCTGTCCCGGATGACGTCCCGGGGCAGATCGTGCGGGTCCGCCACGGCTTTCCGGATTCATCGAGAAAGGACCCCGAGCCCATGTTCGAGCCCTCCACCGCGATCGCGAACCTGCTGACGGCTGTCGCGTCGAGCCCGGCAACCGCCGACAGCGTGCGGCTGACGACCGCCCGTGCCGCCGACTTCGAGCACCCTGCGGCCGCCCAGCTGACCGGGATCGCTCTCGACCCGGCCAGCCGCGACGCCGCCGACCGGTTCCTGGACACCTACTGGTCGGACGAACAGCGCCAGCGCGACGCTCTCACCACCGCAAGCACCGACCGTGACGTGATCATCGGCAGTGGCTTCCACGCCGCCGTCTACGCCGCGACCCGGGTGCTCGCCGGCCACCGGCGCCCGTTGGTGCTGGAGCGCGACTCCCGCGTCGGCGGTACCTTCGCCATGACCAGCCGACCGGTGTTCTGGCTCAACTCCCGCAACCGTCCGGGCGGCCCCGGCCTGGCCGGCGACCAGACGGCCAACCTGAACTACCTGCCCGGAGCGCCGATCCAGGCCGCGAACGTCTCCGCCGCCGAGTATCAGACGAACACCGACATGGCGTTCGTGATTCGGCTGACCCTGGCCCAGTACGCCGACGTGGTCCCCAACGCCACCGTCATCTCCGTCGGTGAGTACGAATCCGACGACTACTACGGCGACGGCATGCCCGTCGACATCTCCGGAGGCCGCAGCCTGTCGGCCGCGCGGATCATCGACGCCCGTGGTCTGGGCGATCAGGCAGGAGAAAACCTCACCAACGGCACCACCATCATGTCCTTCACACAGTTCATGCAGCAGATGTCCGAAGCGTGGCCCCTGCGGGGTCTGCGCCGGGTCGCCGTCGTGGGCGGCGGCGACGCCGGCAAATGCGCGGTCGAGTCGCTGCTGGGCATCGCCCCGCAGCCGCTCATGGCTGCTGCCGGACTCGACTGGGTGCGGCGCATCGACTGGTACGCCGCAGACCTGCCCACCGACTGCGAGCAGTGGCAGGCCACCATCCGGGGCAGATACCAAGCGATCGGCCGCCACCTGCGTGCCGACCGTTCCGGCGCCGGCCGACTGGCCGTGATCAACCGGCGAGCCAGCATCGTCGATCTGCCCGGCACGGCACTTATCGACGGCACAGGCTACGACCTGGTCGTGCTCTGCACCGGCGCCAGAGAACCGGTCATCCAGGGGTTGGGCGACATCAGCGGCACCGACTTCCACACGGTGCCCGGCGTCGGCGCGGTCGCCCGCAAGTACCTCCAACAGCCGGTCTACCGGGTCGGCCCCCACGCCCAGCTGCCGTTCACCTCACTGGAGCGGGCAGAGGGGATCGCCGCGGAACCCGGCAACAGCGTCGCGATGTTCCGGCTCGGCAGCAAGACAGCAGCTCTCGCGGCGACCCTGCCGTCCCCCGCAGACAGCTGAGCACCATCGCGCACTCACCCGGCAGGCAGCCCAGCCGGACAGAGCCTGTCGCCCGGTGACCGCCGGGCCGGGCCCGCAAACGGCCCGTGTAACCCCGTCGACCGGCCGCGCGAAGGCGCGGCCGGTCTTAGCCCTGTTCTGCGTCATCTCCGCACGCAGGAGGCACTATGCCCCGCTACTGGTTCCGACTCGACGACGTCGCGCCGCTGGCCACACACGCGATCGGCTGCGAACTACACACCACCCGCGCCGGCGCCGACAACGGCCCGGCGCTGGTCTTCTCCAGCGACCGCGACGGCGCAAGGTTGCGTTCCAACGGCAACCCCGCCAGATACGACAACACCGGCCGCGAGCACACCGCCGAGGCCACCGCCTGGCGGCACGCCCCGACCGGACGCACCAGCCATGTGCACCTCAGCGACTACGTGCACGCCTTCCTGTCGCTTACCGGCCCGGTCATGCACCTGATCACCACCGCCCGCACCACCGGCGACAGCTGGATCGGCATCCACCTCGACGCCCGCGACCAGCACCTGATCAGCCCCTACGCCATCCGCACCGCCAGCGGCCTCGCCGACATCGTTCCGGCCACCTGCCGATGGCGGCCCGCCGTGGTCACCTGCGCAGAAACCGGCAGCGTCGACTACCCCGCCCAGGTCCCCGACAGCTACACCACCACCGCCGGACATGCCCTGCCGTGCTTCGACCGGCCCACCATCGCCCGCATCGCCGCCGACCTCGACCAGTTGCATGCCATCGACGCGATGCCCGGCGTCTATCCCATCCTGCGGCTGCGCGGCAACGACCTCATCGTCCTGCAGGAGGTGACCTCCGACGGCAACTGGATCTGGCAGCAGGTCGACCGGCCGCGTCCCGCCCCGGGCGGCTACTACGCCCTCGGCGCCTACCGGTGGGCGTGGGAGACCGTTTCCCAGCCGGTACCACTGCTCGCGACGGTGCGCCACATGCAGGCCGTAGCCCGCCGACGGCTATCCAAACAGGTCAGAAACAGACCCGGGCGGTCGTGATCGCCAGCCTGCGCCGCCGCGGACCTGCCGGGCACGGGCACCAGTCCCCGTCTGCCGCAGCCCGCCCCGCGCGGGCGACTCAGCCGCGTTCCGCTTCTCCGCACCCGCACAAGGAGGTTCCATCCCATGTCACATCGACTGTGGTTCCGGCTCGACGACGTCGTGCCGCTGGCCGAGCACGCCATGCACTGCCTCAGCCACGAACCCGCCACCGGTATCCCCACCGACCTCGGCCCGGCCGGGCCGGCACTGATCTGGACGAGCACCGCCTCACTCGACCTGCTCACTTCCACCGGTCTGCCGACCTGGTACGGCCGCAACGGCACCCTGCACGCCGCCGAAGCACAGGCGTGGCGCGACCCGCACGGCCGCTACCGGCCCGCCGGCCGCGACGGCTACACCACCGCCTACCTGCCGCTGACCAGCAACTCCGGAACCCCCGGCCCGGTCATCAACCTGCTGCGCTCCAGCCTGGACCATGGGAAAGGCTGGCTCACCCTGGACATCGATCCCGGCGACCGGCACCTGATGGACGCCTACCGGGTGCACGTGGTGTCCGACCGCGACGACCTCGTCCCGCAGAACGCGGTCTGGCGGCCCGGCTCGGTGACCTGCCCGCAGGTGGGCGAGCGCATCTACTGGGGCCTGGTCGCCGACTACACCACCACCGGCGGTGACCTGATCGTCCGCTTCACCCGCCACACCGTCGAACAGATCACCGACGACCTACAGGCCCAGCACGCCGCCGCGACACCGGCCGGTCCAGCACGCCCGGGACTGGGCTTCGACGGCGACGTCCTGATCGTCTATCAGCTCGATCCCGGCCACGTGTGGCCGCGCCGCACCACCGACTACCTCATCCCCGACCACGGTGACCGCTACCCGCTCGGCGCCTACGTGTGGCCGTGGCGGTACGCCACCGAGCCGACGCGAGTTACCTGACAGAGGTGCCATGCCGTTCGAGTAGTACGGCGCGCCGGTGTCGGCCCGCAGATCGCCCTCCTGCCCGCCCGCGAGCAGGCCCTGTAGGGGCACGGTCCTCCACCAACGCGGTGTCGTAACCGCTGCGGCCCGGACGCGGTGTCCCGCCGCACGGGACCGAACCCGGCTCGGTCGCCCGGATCCGCTGTCAGCGCAACGTGCTCGACGGCCGGCAGTTCTTCGGCTGGGCCAATCCTGACCACTACGAAGAAGGAGCGCACACATCGTGCAACCCTCATCGATCCACCTGCCGCACAGCGGCCTCACCGTTCCCGACATCAGCTATACGGTGACCTCCTACAAGGAGCACCAGACCCACGACGGTGTCGCCTTCACCGCGACCCTGCGGCGTAACGGGAAGATCATCGGCCAGATCGAGAACGACGGTTGCGGCGGTCCCGACATCTTCTACCCCAACACCGCCGGCGGTGTTCGAGAGCAGCGCGACGCTCTGGAGGTGTTCGCCGCCCGCTGCACCGACGCGCGCGGCGTCACTCCCGACGTGGCGCTGCTGTGCGGTGACCTCGTCACCGAGTATCAGACCAACCGCGCGATCGTCCGTGCCGCCAAACGCGGCAACACTCTGCTGCGCCTGCTGAAGGACCACGAACTCGGCGGCGGCCCGATGGGCTGGCCCGCAGCGGCTGCCACCACCGAGGCCCGGCCGGCGGGTGCCGCCGACCGCGTACGGCTGCGTGCGTACCTGCTCGGCGATCCGGAACTCGCCCCGCCCGCACTCGGCTGGTGGCAGATCTGGGGCGCCGGCGAGAACCGCTGGATCGATGTCACCGACCGTCCCGCCCACCTGCTCACCAACCGCCACTGACCACAGCCGGCTCTCGGCCGTCTGCCGCGCCCCGGCACCACATACCGCGCAGCCCGCTGACGCGGCCCGCCCAACAACCGTAAGGAGAGAAGAACAGTGGTAACCCGTATCCAGCGCGTCGTTGAGGACGATTTCGACCACAGCACCGACGGCATCGGCACCTACCGGTTCGCCCTCGAAGGTACCGAGTACGAGATCGACCTCGGCGAGCACAACCTCGAGCGGCTGCGCGCCGCGTTGCACCCGTTCATCGCCGCCGGGCGGCGGCTGCCGAAAAGCTCCAGCGGCAGAACCGGCCGGACGGCACCAGGCGCGAAGGCCGGCACCAGCATCCGGCAGTGGTGGCGTGAGAACCAGGCCGACCTCGACCTGCCCGCCTACAACTCGCGTGGCGCCATTCCGACCCTGGTGAAATCCGCCTTCCGCAGCAGCGCCACTCAGCCCTAACCAGCGCACACGAGGTCCAGGCGGCGAGCCCTCGTCGCCGTCCCGAAATCCCCCTCGCTACTCGGCCGACGCCCGGCCCGGCGCCACCGTGCGCCACCTCCCTGAAGTTCCGGGCGTGGCCGCACGGCCGTGCCCGGAACTCCTCACACCCCATTTCGGTGAAGGAGACCGACCCATGGCACCTGCACACCCGCCCGTCCACCCGCCGGCGTCCGACGACACCGCTGGCACCGGCCCGGCGGACCGGCTCTGGTTCCACCTCGACGAGGTACTGCCGCTCGCGGTGCACGCTGTCAGCACCCCGCGCCGCGGCATCACCGCTGCCGGGCTGCTGGCCGGTTCACCGTTGCTGCCGGCGCTCATCTGGCAGGCCGAACCCGACGGTGACACCCTGACCTCCAACGGCCTGCCCGGCTGGTACGACCGTAAAGGCGGCGAGCACGCCGCCCACGCCCGCCGCTGGCAGCGTCGTGGCGCCGCCAGCAGGATGACGGTCGGCGACTGCTGCGGCCTGCTGCCGTTGCGCGGTGTCGCGGACACCCCGTTGCCCCTCATCGACTGGCTGCAACAGGCCCATGCCCGTGGAGCGCACTGGCTCAGCATCACTCCCACCCGCCGCCCGGTGATCGGACCCGACCAGTGTGATGTCAGCGAGCAGCGCGGGGACCTCTATCCGCCGGCGACGACGTGGGTCGAGGCCACCGTGGTATGCGTGCCGCTGACCGGCAGCGGCAGCTATCCGGCGCTGGTCGCCGACGGCTACCACAGTAACCACGGTGGCGGCCTTCTCGCCCGGTTCGACCGGGCCACCGCCGACCAGATGATCGGCGATCTGCGTCAGTCGCGGCCCGAGCACCGCCCCGTACCCGACGCCTACCCCGTGCTGCGGTGGGCCGGCGACCGCATCGAGGTCTACGCCGAGGGCATCGACGGACTGCCCGGCCTGCGCCGCCACGACGTGGTCGGCCCGGACCCCGACGGCCGGTATCCCCTCGGCGCACACCTGTGGCCCTGGCTGCGCCTGGACACCCTGTGACGCCACCGAACACCAATCCCACACAATGCATCCGACTTGATCAATTTCTTGTTCGAAGCGTGAATGCAGTGAACCACTCGTCACCTGCTGAAACAGAAAGGGACCCGCGATGACCGACAACCCCTCCGCCGCTGCGGCCGAGGAGCCGACGGCGAACACCAACTTCGCCGTCCTGGCCGCGATCGCCGATCTTGCCGACAAGGCCACCCCCGCCGCAATCGCCCAGCAGGTCGGGATCGCCTACTCCACGGTGAACCCGAAACTGCGCTCCTGGGAGACCGCCGGGCTGGCCGAACGGTTCCGGTCCGACAGCGGCCAGTCCTTGTGGCGGCTGACCGCCGCAGGCCGGGCCAGCACCGCCACGCCGGCTCATTTCGCCGCCACCACAGCATCCGCTGCGGCCGGCACCGTCAGTGAGCAGGCCACCACCGCCGCCATGGTGCCCCCTGTGGGTGAGCGGCCTTCCGCGGTGACGGCCGCCGCGGGCCTGCACGACGGCGACGACCAGGATCCGGCGGTTGCCGTTCCGCCTGATACGGCAGCCAGCGACACGCCCGTTCCGGAGCCGACAACGGCTGACCTGCCCCGTGGTGACGACGTCAGCGGTGACGCGGAGCCCGCCGACGCCGCTGCCAGCGGCACCCCGCAACCCGTCACCGCGCCTGAGCCCGTGCCGCCCGCCGCCGATGAAGCGGCCGCACCCGAGGCGGAACACAAAGCCGGTGTCGGCACGACAACGGCTGTCGCGGCACCGACCAAACGTCGACGGCCCAAGGGAGCGCTCCGGACCAGTGCGCTGGCCGTCCTGCAGGCCGCCCCCGACCGCGAGTTCACCGTGGACGACGTGAAGAAGGAGATCGACCAGATCGACGCGGGTACCGGCTACCCGCGCGCCAGCCACGGTGCCGTCTCCAACGCCCTCGACAAGTTGGAGGGCGACGCCGCGATCGAGAAGGTCGACGACCGCAAAGCCGCGACGTTCCGGCTCACGCCCGCCACCGACTGAGACCGAGATCCCCGTCAATCAGCCCGGGACGGGCGTCAGTCGTGGCCCGACACGCCCGTCCCGGTGCTCCTCAACGCGAAGGAGTGATCCCATTGTCCCCGATCTGGACCACGATCTTCACCGCCCTCGGCGGAGTCCTCGCCGGTTTCGCCCTCACCGCAGCTCTGTTGTACCGGCGGCTGGACCGGCTCGACGTCGCCCGACGGCAGACCGCCGCCGCCGAGCAGCGGGCTGCGGCCGCCGAACTATTGGCCCGCCGCGACGACACCACCGGCCTGCCCAACCGCCGCGCCGTCCGTGAACACCTCGAGCGGGAGCTCGCCGCCGGCACCGGTGTCGGGGTGGTGATGCTCGACTTGGACGGCTTCAAAACCGTCAACGACACCTTCGGCCACGAGACCGGCAACGACCTGCTCACCGCAGTCGGGATGCGGCTGGCCGATCTACGAGCCCCGGTCCGACTCGCCGCGCGGCTCTCCGGTGACGAGTTCGTCGTACTCGTCACCGGAGACGCTGAACAGACCCGTGCCTGCGCCCGTGCCGCTTGGCGGGCGGTCACCGGCACCCCGATCCCGATCGCCGACCGCGTCGGGTGGCAGGTCACCGCCAGCGTCGGCTACACCACCACCGGCACCTCACCGACGGACCTGCTCCGCAGTGCCGACCAGGCGATGTATCAAGCCAAGAGATCTGGCGGCGGCGTTTGCGAGCCTGCAGCGGCCAGCCAGCAGCCGTCCCTGCCGCAGCACATCCGATGCCGCGACGCCCATCGCTCCTGAGGACCGGCACCGGACACGGCTCGCGTCAGCACCACGGACGCGAGCCGTGCCGCGTCGATGCCTCGGGCGAATCGGAGGCCCCCGGCGGCCTCTGGCGGCCCCCTCCTCATGCGCCCCCGGACCTTTGGAGCTCCGCCAGTGCTGTCCCTCGAAACCGTTCACGCACTCGTCGACCACCTCATGCACCTCGACAAAGCCCGGCCCAGATCCGCTGCGAGCCGCTGGCGCGAGCTCGGCACAATCGCGCTGGTCCAGGACTTCGCCCTGGGTCCCGGTACCCCCGACCTGCGAGGCTTGCGCGTGCTGCAGCTGCCGCTCGTCACCGACCACCGCCGTCACCAGCCACTGCCTGCCACCCTCCACGCGATCGCCGACGTACTCGCCGTCGACGCCGGCCACTCGCCGCAGCAGGGCGATGTGGCCCTGAATCCGTTCGACCAGGCCGTCCTGCGCCGCGAGGCGCTCCGGCCGGACCCGGGGCTGCGGCCGCTGGCGTGGGCGGTCTGCTACGGCGACCTGCTCACCGACTCCGATCCGCTCACCCGGGTACGCCGCGTCGAGGCCGTCGACGCCGACGGTCGCGTGTACCAACTGAGCCGCACCGCCCGCGAAACCCACCCGGTGGTCCTGGTCGACGAACACCCCGACCCCGCCGACCTACCCACCACCTACCCGGGGCTCGCCCGACTCGCCGCAGCAGCCGCCCACCCCACGACTTGACCTCTACCGCACAGCACGCGTCCATCTGTCATGGTCACCGCCACGGCATGTCTGACCAGGGGAAACATCTTCCGCAGAGATGCCGGGCGGTGACTGTCGCATGCCGTACGCCTGCCGACGGAGGTCACCGCCATGGCACCGCCCCACGCCCACCCCTTCGAGAAGCCGCCGCCGGACGGTGACACCTGCGCGATCGGTGATGTCGTCGACCGTCGCTTGTGGGCGCTGGCCGCCGCGGTCGCCGCCGCCCACCGCGCCGGAACGGACGGCCGCTGCACGAACCTGCTGTGCCACGGCCAGCCAGCACCCTGCGAGCCCGCCCGCAGCGCGCACGCCGCCGCCCAACTGGCCCGCCGCCCACCGGCTTCACCCCTGCCCCTGCCGCCAACGGATGACCATCCGGCGCGCGGGCGCGCCGCTGTGCCCTACGGGCCGAGCGGATTCGCTGGGCTGCTCGATCCGCCGGAGCGCACCACAACGGCGGACGCCGCGACCGACCGCCGCGTCTTTACCCCATTCCGGCGGCCCGACGCCGCTGCCACCCGACAACAGCACCAGGAGGAGGAACGCTCATGAACTTCCTGCCCAACGACACTCTCGCCGGATACGCCCGCACCGCCGTCGACCTGCGCGCCCGCATGGTCGATTTCACCAGCGGGATCCCCGCCCGCACCTATCTGGAAGCCATGTTCGCCGGTATGCCGACCGAGTACGGCACCATGACCCCCGACATGCTGGAGGCGATTCACGTCATCACCGGCAGCCCCTGGCGCACCGGCGAGCCGTACATCGTGGCGCCCGCCATGACGGCGATCATCGCCGCCGCCGCCCAAGCCCTGGACCTGTCCGGCGAGGTGCTGCTCGACGACACCGCCCCTGACGACCAAGGCGTGGTGTTCTTCCCCGAACCGCTCTACCACCGCGGCCACACCGGCAAGGTCTCCTCCATCGGCGCGATCACCTGGGCCCGCATCACCACCACGTCCGGGCAATCCTCCTGGATGGTCGCCGGATGGGCCGATCAGCACGACCCGCACGACCCGTCGGTCGCCCGCCGCCGCGCCGACCTCGCCGCCCGCCCTGACATCGCCCGCCGACTCGGCCCCTACCTGCTGTCGGACTACACCGATATCCCGATCGGCCGCCCCGTCGAACACCCCGAACACCCCGTCATCGACGACGCCGTCCACGACTGGGAACCCGCCCCGGACGGCCGATTCTGCATCGACGAAGCCACCGCCCGCACCCGGGGCTGCACCGCCATCGCCTACGCCTTCTGGTGCATCCAAGCCCAGCCCCTCGCCACCGTGGCCGCGGCCGCAATGGACAGGCCGTCGCGCCGCCGTGCCGAGCGGGCCGCGATCAAGCACGACACCCGCGTAGTGATGCTGCGCCGCACCAGCCCGCTCGCCGAGCCCGGCGACGGTGACCCGAAGTGGCACTACCGCGTCCGGTTCGTCGTCCGTGGCCATTGGCGACGGCTGACCGACCGCGACGGCAACCCTTACCGCATCTGGATCAACGCCCACATCAAGGGCCCCGACGGCGCTCCCCTGCTGCACGGCGAGAAGGTCGCCGTCCTCGCCCGCTGAACCACACCCCCGAACCCAATGTTGTGGCCACCAACCGACAAGGGTCGTCTCACCCAACCGACGCCCACCGAGGAGACAACAAACCGTGAGCACCCACAGCTACGTCGGCATCCCCGACCCCGCACAACCCGGCCATGTCCGGCTGCGCTACGTCCACAGCGACGGCAACCCGTACCGCATGATCCCCGCACTGCGCGGCATCTGGGCCGGAGCCGCCGCCGGTGACACCAAACGGCTGACCACCCTGCTGCTCGAGCACCACTGGGACTACCTGGACCCGGAGATGACCGACGGCAGCGACTCGACCCCGCTGGCCGGCGAGGAGCTGATCCCCGGCATCGGCATGACCCTGGCCGCCACCGGCGGTGACGGCGAGGTCCTGCCGCCCGAGCCGATCATCGTCACCACGCTGACCGCCGCCAGAGACCTGGACGCTCAGTGGATCTACCTGCTCGACCCCGGCACGGACACGGTCACCATGTACCTCAGCAACGGAACCGCCTACGGCACCGAGCCACTCGCGTCATGAACCGCCACCTCGTGGCCGGACCCGCGCCCGGATCGGCCACGAGGTGGGCCACCCGTGGTGACGGAGCAGCAGCCACCCCAGCTGGTCGGGCACCGGCTCAACTGAACGGAGATGACCAGTGATCTCGCGTGCCATCGGCGGGATCACGGCCGTAGTCGCCGTCGTGCTGATGGGCTGCTCCGGCCTGTTGATCGGGATGTTCGGCGGCGGTGCTTCGGCGAACTGCCTTCCCGTCAACGCGATGTCACCGACAGGCTCTCACACCTCCGGCGGCGGCGATGCGAGCGCGGAGCCCGAACCGATCGGAGACTGGAACGTCGAGCAGGTCGCGAACGCGGCGGTCATCGTCGCCGTCGGTCAGCGCCTGCAGGTCCCCGCCCGCGGTCAAGTGATCGCAGTAGCCACCGCCATGCAGGAGTCCTCACTGATCAACCTACCCGGCGGCGACCGCGACTCGGTCGGGCTGTTCCAGCAACGCCCGAGCCAGGGCTGGGGAACGCCCGAACAGCTTCAGGACCCGCAGTACGCGGCGACCAAGTTCTACACCACGCTGCTGGCCATCCCCGGCTGGCAGCTGATGACCGTGACGGCCGCGGCGCAGGCGGTGCAGATCAGCGCCTATCCGCAGGCCTACGCGAAGTGGGAGCCGGATGCCGTCCACCTGGTCAGCGTGGTCACCGGGACCACGACCGCCTGCCCGGCCGTCGGCATGGCCGTGCCCGCCCCCCGCAACCCCGACGGCTCCCTGCCGGAGGAACAGTGCTCCATCCGGCCAGATCCGACCACCGGCGCCGGCTGCCTCACCCCGCGCACGCTGCACCTCGTCCGGCAAGCCGCCGGCGCCGGCTTCCCCGATCCCAGCTGCTGGCGCGTCGACGATCACGGCGAACACCCGAAGGGGCGCGCTTGCGACTGGATGATGAGCGCCGGCGGTGAAGCCACCGGAAGTCAGAAGGCGATGGGGGACGCAATGGCGGCCTGGGCGGTCGGTAACGCCGAGGCTCTCGGAATCCGCTACGTCATCTGGTTCCGCATGATCTGGGAACCCGAGCGCGGCTGGTACGCCTACAACAACCCCTGGGGAGGCAACGATGCTTCCGGCTGGCACACAAACCACGTGCACATATCGATGTACTAGCTGTATGAAGGCAAAGCAAAACCCCGGCGGCATACCCTTGCGGGCAGAGGCGGACCGGGGTCTACGGGAGGAACCTGGCATCCGACCGCATCGGCAAGCACCATGATCCGGTGACTGCTGCCCTGACGGGAAGAGTCCGGCCCATTCGCGCCATCGGAATAACCGTGTTGCCCCGGTAACGAGCCAAGCCCTCATCCGGCGAGACGTTCACGTCGTCGGCTGACCGGCGGTGATGCCGTCCGTGACGAGAACCTACCGTGACGGCCTTGGCCGATGCAGATGCGATGGCACTGCCTCCGAGATCAGTCGCCGTTGCCGACGTCTACGCCTCCACACGACTCGGTCTCACCCGGAGCCTCCCGGCCGTCCTCGACGTCCCTTCGGCGAGCGGCGGCGAACAACAGATCGAAGTCCAACGGGACGACATCCTGCACCTCGTCGCGGAACACGCGAAGCCGCACGGGCCGGCTCTCTCCGTCATTCATTCGCCGAGCATACGCAGGGACGCCCGCAGCCCGCTCTTGACTGCTCGTCCCGCGAACTCGTCGATCTGCACCCGGTGCTTGCCAGCAGGGCCACCGCACCGAACCTCGTCAAACGCGCCTTCACGCAATACCCGCCACGCCGTATCTCAACGGGCGTCGTCATACGCCCGTGAGCACTGCGCTGTAACGGAATCCCCTCAATCAAGGAGAACCTCGTGACCGACCACGATGTGATCGTCATGCCCGCCGCCGGCGGGCATGACGAGACCGACAACACTATCGCCTACCCCATTTCGCCGGATTATGTGAAGTCTTGGACACCCGTCCGGGCGGTGTCCGAATTGATCGCGAACGCGCTCGACGAAGACGAGCATGCCCAGGTCAGCTGGGCTGACGGGGTCCTGACCATCGTCGACAAGGGGCCGGGTATCCCCGAAGAAGGTCTCATCCTCGGGGTCTCCACCAAGACCGACCAGCAGATCGGGCAGTTCGGCGAGGGCAAGAAGCTCGCCTGTCTGGTGTTGGCCCGAAGCCCGCAGATCGGTGGTGTGCGCTGCGAGACCGTCGGCTACGGCTTCACCCCGACCGTGACGCGACGCAAACTGCTCGGCGGGCTCATCCCGTCCCGCTCCGAGCAGGGCAGCGAGGTCCTGGTATACCGGTTCCACCCCAACAGCCGTACCCGCGGCACCGTCTTCACCGTCGAATGCCCGCGAGAACTGGCAGACGAGGCGATCGGACGGTTCCGCGCCCTGGCCGAACCCGGCTACCGGCCGCCGACAGCGCCAGGGGTGTGCGTGCTCGACGGCGAGCCGGGCCGGGTGTGGATCGGCGGAGTCCTGGTCACCCGCATGCCCGGCTTCCTCGCCTCCTACGACCTGCCGCTGGACCACAAAGCGCTACAGAATCGGGACCGCACCGTCATCGAAGCCGGCGCACTGCGCACCGCGGTCCGTGACATCCTCGCCGCCAGCGACAACCTGAAACTCATCGACCGGTTCGCCCGACACGTGCTCGACGGCGGGAAACTGCGCGAGCAGGAACAGTTCTTCGGCGAGGTCCACCGGCCCCACCCGCGCGCGGCGTGGCGATCCTGGGCCCGCATGCATCTGCCGGATAAGACGTACTACCCGGCACCCGGCAGCGAAGAAGCCGTACTCGACCTGAAGGACAACGGCTACACCGAGCAGGTCACCGCCGGTCTCAGCGTCCATCAGCAGGCCCGGCTGATGCACCTGCTGGGGGTCCAAGCCGCCAAGACCAGCCAGCAGAGCCACTACACCCGCACCCGCAACAAGACCCGCTGGGTACCCGCGAAGGCACTCACCAGGGCGGAGCGCACCCTGCTGGACGACTGCTGCCACCTGGTGCGCCGCGCGATCGGATCGTTCGCCCTGAACCAGGTGAAGGTGTACGACCACAGTGACGAGTCACCGTGCGCCGACGGCTTCTACAGCCCGAGAAGCGGCGACGTGGCCGTGCACCGCGAGGTGCTCACCGACCGGCACCGGACGCTGCTGGTACTGCTGCACGAGGCCGCACACCGCGTCGCGCACCGCGGCGGCGGCCACTGGGCCTCGATCCCCGACTTCTACGACCGCAGCCGCGGCTTCGAAAACATGCTCAGCGACTTCGCCGCCCGGCTGCTCGGCCTGCTGGCCGACGGCGCCGGCCTGCCGGACCTGGCCCCGGCCCCCGCGCCAGCCGATGGCCGGGTCCGGAACTGGCGGGCCGACGATCCGGGCGTGCCCGCCGTGCGCCGGGAACTGGCACACCTACTCCTCGACCAACTCCCGCACGCCCTCACCACCGGAGGCTTCCGCGGGACGTCCGAGCTGATGGCCTCCACCGCAGTGTATCCGGGCTACTGGCGCACCCTGACGAACCCGCGCGCGGTCGGGCACCGTTCCCGGCGCGGCGACCAGGCCGGCGACTACGACAAGGTCGCCGTGCTCGCCACCGCCCTCGGCCTTCACCCGCCGGTGGTGTGGCTCGGCTACCACCTGTGCGAAGGGCCCATCCGCGGGCGCCGCCGAGAGGGCTGGGGCCGGGCCGGCGCATGGACTGCCAAGACCCGCGCCGACGTGACCCACGCGTGCACGGACCTGGAGAAACTCGGTGCGCCGTACGCCGACCAGATCCCGCCAATACTGGCGCTGGCCTCCGGGAAGACACCCGCTCCGCTCGACGACGACGGCTGGCACGCCCCGGCCCGGCAGCTGCTGATGCTCGAACGCGATCGCCTCGGCCTCACCATGACCACGCCTGCCTGAGCCTGGCATCCGGCACCACCGGCCCCGGTCGGTGACGAAGCTGAAACGCCCCCGCGTCCCCCTCTACGCCCCTTCGCCCGGCGAGCGGAACCGCCTCGGCCCGACCAGACTCGCCATCCGGACCGAGGCCTCGGCCCCATCCCGGTACGACGGCATTCCGGTCAAGTCTGCCGTGCACTGCGGCCGGGGATCGCACCGCAACGCACGGCAAGCGAAACCCCACTAGACATCGGCTTGCGCCGAATTAACCAAGAAAGGAACGGTATGTCAGACCGCGTCTACATCGGCATGGCATCACGTGGCGGCGTGACCGCCCGTTACCTGCACAACGGCGACGCCCCCGAGTCCCTGATTCCCACGCTGCGCGCCATCTGGGCTGGTTTCGGCGGTGACAGTCGCCGGATGACGGACGCGTTGCTCGCCGAGGACTGGTCCTACCTCACTGCGGACCGGCAGCACACGAGCCCCTACCAGATCGTGACGGGAGTAGGAGTGCCGTCACCCGGCGGCACACGACCCCGCCCGGCCCTGCTCCGGCTGACCGGCTGCATCGGCGCGGATATCGGGTGGCTCTACGTCATCGATCCGGCCACCGCCGTCGTCGCCGTCTACGAAGCCACCGTCCATGACCGCTGGCTTCGGCACAGCGAGCACTACCTGCCGCCAGCCAGGCACGACACCGCACCCGGGCAGCCCGACGAGCCGGACCCGCGCAGGGTATGGCGCGACGACCTCGACGACGCGATTCGTGCCTACGGCGACGCCCGCGAAGAAGGCAATGGCTCCGCCGATGCCTTCGGCGTGGTCGACCACCTCCTCGACCAGGTAATGAGCGAACGCGACGACTAACCGCGCCGCCCGCTGACCGCAAGACCTACCTGCACACAGGGCATCAGGGCATGCCGTGCTGGTCCACGCCCGGCGGTGCGAGGACGCGTCCCGCCCGCGCATTCAGCGCGATCTGCACCCTTCTCTACCGGCCTGCCGGCCGCCATCACCCGACAACCCTCGGGACACCGCGCCGGCGTACTGCCGGCGCGGTGTTCACATCCGCGAAGGAGACCCGCACCCGTGAGCCGAACCTCCCGACCGAATCCCGCGCGAACCGCGCGGTTCGAGCTGCACGAGACCGGCGGCAACGACGTGTTGCTGCTCGGCCCCCGCCACCTGTCGCCGATCACCGACGACCTCGTCCTCTCGGTGCAGCACCGCACCTACGGCGCATCCTCACGCCGGTCGATCCTGCTGTCGCGCGTCCAGACCGGCGAGCTCCTGGCGTGGCTGGGCACCTGGTGGAAGCAGGGCTGGCCGGGCGTCACCCGCGTCGAGGGCCCGACCAGTTCCGACGTCATCGAGCACTACCGCAACATCGCGGTCCGCGAACGGATCCGCGCCGACCACGAGCGCCTCGACGCGCACCGGCTTCTGCACGCCGCGATCGCGCTGGTCGCACCTGGCTCCCGCAGCGAGGACCTCGACGCCGTCGCCCTGGAGCAAGGTCGCGCCTGGGTCCGGCTGCAACAGGAACGCGACCGGTTGGAGGAGATTCGCCGCGGCCTGGTGCAGGGCCTGTGCGAACTACAGGCTGCCAGCAACGCATCGGCCGACCAGCTCCGCGCCGCCGCCGGCCGACTGCTGCGGCTCAACGTCCCCGGCAGCGGGCAGGTCGACGCCGCGGACGCGGCCGACAGCCCGCTGTACGACCGGCAGCGGCTCGTCATCGCCGCCGACCTGCTGCCCCGCGCGGTGTCGGTATCGCCGGCCGGCGGGGAGCGCCAGCCGTGACCACCTATCTTCCCGGCCAGCGTGTCGTCCTGATCCACACCAGCGATCCGCACACCCGGCTGCGGCCCGGCGCCGTCGGTACCGTCCGCCGCCACGACCTGCGATCGAACACTGTCGCCATCGCCTGGGACGACGGCTCCACCCTGGCGATGCTGCTCGACGACGGCGACCGTATTGCCCTCGCCCTCGAACCGCAGGCCGTCACCGCCGACACGCCAGACGCCGAGCATCCGACTCCGGTGGAAGACCCGGCACCGGACCCCGGTCTTCTGACGCCGCCGGTTGCCGCCAGTGATGCGGTCGCCTACGTCACCGAGCTGCCGCCCTGCGACATCCACCGTGCCATGAGCGACACGGTGATTCCCGCCGGCTTCGACGGCTCGACCCGGCTCGGTCCGTGGGCCTACATGTGCGATGGCTGCTTCAAGGCCTACGGCCTCGGCCTCGGTGTCGGCCGCGGGCAACGGCTGATCCTCGGCCGCCGACCCGACCTCGGTACGGCTGCCGACAGCGGCCTGGACTGAGCCCGCCGCCGCTGGCCGCGCCATCCGCGTACGGCACGCCTCGAACGCGGGTGGCGCCACCCTGACCCGGCTAATCGGCACCCGCGACTCACCTGCGACACCTAGCCGGTGACCACTGCACGACACGACTGGGCCGCCGAACGGGGCGGTACTCGACAAACCCCGGCGTGACGAAGCGACCGGCGCCTACCGCGACGCAACTGGGACCACGGTTCGCGACCGGACCACCGACCTGTTGCCGGCAGGTGGTCAACCCCCATCGTCCGGGCCGAGGAGCCGGCACCGAACCGACCTGTGACTGACCGCCTCACGAGACAAGGAGAACCTCATGGCCGAACCGAGCACCGCCACCAGCGGTGACGAGAAGACCGATCCGGATTGGATCACCCGCTGGCTGCGCCCTGGCGACCTCTTCCGCGACGAGCCTCTCACCGATGAGCAGGCCGGCATCGAGTTGTTCGACGGCAGCATCTACGTCGATAACCGGGCCGGGCTCGCTGCCCTGGGCCATGCCATTGTGCAGCACTGCGATGGGCCCGACACCGGCACCGTAGCGGCTGCCGGCCTCGACCCGACTGCTGATGCCGGCCATACCTGGCCTGACGTCGCCCGGGCCGCTCTCGCGAAACCGGCCGTCGTCTACGTCGCCACCACTGACACTCGGCACTACTCGTGGACCGGGATCGGCGCCACCGCCGAGCAGGCCCGCGACGCGCTGATGTCCGCGTGGTACGCCCACGCCGAAGCTACCGGGGCAGATCCCGACCACATCCGGCGCGACGAGCTCAACGTCATCGGCGGCAGGCCCGGCCAGGGCTTCCGCGACTACGCCCCGCTGTCCCGCCTCTGACCCACACCCGCGCCACACCACGGCCTCGCATTCCGGCATCGGAAGGCGGGGCCGTGGCGCGCGCCCAGCTCACGACATCGACAGGTGATCCACACGATCGATCACCACATATCGCCACCTGCCACGAGATCCGCGACCACCCGGTCGCGGATTTCACATTTCCGGAAAGGAAGAACCATGCCCGACAACTACGACTGGCCTCTGCCACAGGCAGCCACCATCGATCAAGTGCTGCGGGACCTGACCGAGCACGCCGGCTACAGCATCGCTGACGACGGCGAACTCGATCTGGCCTTCGCCCAGCAGCCGAAACTGATCCTCACCTGGGTGGCGACGGCAGCCCGCTACACCGCCACCGATTTCCAACTACAGATGCTGCACCACTCGGTCGCCTGGATGCGGATGGAGCTCGCGCCGACCAGCGACCAGGAAACCGAGGACCTGACCACCTATGTGGACAACCTGCGCCAGCTGCTGGTGGAACACGGCAGGCTCCGCACCGCCCGCGCCGATGCTTACCGAGACTTCACCCGCGCCTGCTCCTCACTCGAAGGCCAGCAGGTGCTGGTGCCGGCCGTGCGGGTATGGCAGCCGATCGAGCTGATCGCGGACGGGCTGACCGAGCTGATGACCGTCGAGGTGCCCATCGGCGCTGCGGCTCCGTGGCCGCTGGTCAGGGCCGGGCGGCGGCTGATCGACAGGCTCGTCGACCTGCCGGCTTCGGCGCAGTCCGGTCGGCAGGTGCTGCGTCGGTCGCTGGCCGGGATCGTCTGCGTCGATCATCACGGTGCCCGCCAGTGGGTGCTGCCCGACCCGGAGCGCCGGTACTGGCTGCACGACTTCGGCTGGTCTGTCCCGCATCGTGACGCCGGTGGGGCCGTGGCCGTGGACGGCGGCGACCGATGAGCGACGCGAGCATGTGGGCGATGACCCTGATGGGCCTGTACACCGCTGGCCGGCAAGCCGGCCACGACGCCGCCGACCAGTGGGCCCGCACCAGCCTCGGCAGGCGTGTGCTCACCCGTCGAGGGCCGAACCGCAGCACCGGCATCGGCGGGCAGCTGGTCCCCTACCTGGGCGGAACCGGCGGATGGGTGACCGGCGAGACCTATCAGGCCGCCGCCGGAAGCGGCCAGCCGTCCTGGGATGACCTGACCGACATACAGCGCGACGAGGCGCTGGGGGCGTACATCGACGGATTCGACGACGGGGTCCACGAACGCTCCCCGGTGCATTTGGCGGCCGCGACCCCGACGTTGCCGTGGCGGATGTTGCCTCACCTGCACCCGGAGCGGCTGCGGGTCGGGGCGGCCGGCGTGTTCGCCGGCAGCTGGTCATGGCGGACGTGCCCGTTCGGGACCCGGCGGATCCCGGCCGGGTTCGTCGGCACGCAGCGCGAGCTGCGCCTCGACGGCCGGGCGGTGTTCGCCTGCACCCGGCAGGTCGCCGAGGCGATCGTCGCCGACCAGCACCGGCTGCGCGTGTTCTGGCGCGACGAACTGCTCAACCTCGGCATCCGACCGCAAGCGTGCGCCGAGGCGGTCGACCGGCTACCGACGATGAGGTTCGACGGTGACCTCCTGGTCGTCGACAAGACCGGCGTGTCTGGTGGCCCGGACACCACGAGGAGGATCGCCCCGGACGACGACGGCGAGTACGTGGTGATGGGCGGCGCCTGGAACTGGCGGGCGGTCGACCCGCACGACTGCGACCGCATCGTCGGTGAGGTGCCCGCGCCCGGAGATCAGCAGCGATTCGTGCCGCTGCCCCACGCCCCGGGGATGCAGGTTCCGCACGACCGGTTCCGGCTGAGCATGCTGTCGCGGTGGCCGGCGCGTGGCGGCACGGCCTACGTCGCGGCGCTGCTGCTCGACGGCCAGCGGATCGGCACCGTCGGCGACGACGCCACCGGTGCCGGCCACGAACTGCTGATGAGCGACGCGGCCGGCACCGCAGCATGGTCGGCGTACGTGGCCGCCAGCCGCCACGACGGCCGGCGCGTCGACCAGCAGATGCTGGCCACAGCGGTCGCCGTCGAAGCGGCCATGGGCAACACTCTGCTGCGCCTGGTCGACGATGCCGGCACCACCCTGGCGCTGCGCCCGATTCCCGCGCCTGTCTCGGGGCGCGACCTCGAGCAGGCCCTCACCGCACCGCCAGCAGGCGGGCGGTGGCGGATCTGGACCGGCCATGCCTGGGACACCCTGCCCGACCTCTCCCCTACGAAACGGTGGTGACCACAGCGATGGACCTGGAAAACATGATCGCCAAATACACTGGCCGCGATCTCACCCACCAACAGCTGGAACGTGCGATGCAACGCGGCGGGTTGGCAGCGGAGTTCGCCCAGGAAATCGGCAGCACCGCCGAGGCCGTCGGGGTCACCGAGAACGAGCTGCTCCGTGTCATCGACACCATCACCGGTCACACCGGCACCGTGCGGCAGGTGATCGAGGCCGAACCGGGCCAGCCCGCCACACCGCTGAGAAGGTTCGACGAACTGCGGGGCGCCGGGGCACGCTTCGACGCCCTGCTCGCCGTACGACAGGCGCAGCTCGGCCACCTGGACGGGCTGCTGCGGCTCTGGCAGCTGTGGCTCGACAGCACCGACGAGACCGAGCCGGAGCCGCGGCGATGACCCGCCCGGACGACCGGTCGGTCGGCGACCCCGAAACGATGCGGACCCGGCTGCTGGCCCGCATGTGTGACACCTGCATATTCCGCCCCGGCAACCTCATGCACCTGCAACAGGGCCGGCTGCGTGACCTGGTCGACGAGGCCAGAGCAGCAGAAAGCTTCATCATCTGCCACAGCACTCTGCCCGGCATGGCGCCCGAAGGTGTGCAGCCGGCGGTCTGCCGCGGCTTCGCCGACCGGTACCGCACGAGGTCGTTGCAGATCATCGAGCGGATGTTCGGCTTCACCGAGGTCGAGCCGCCGCCCAAACCCGACGCCTGATCGCCTCAGCCCGATCCCCGCGGTCGCCTGGCTCTGACCGAGCCGGGACCCGCGCACCGCCTTCTGATCCGAGCACCACACGGCTGCGACACCCGACGTCCTCGATCCGACTGATCGAGACGCTCCGGGCGATCGCCTGACCCGTTTCCGCTGTGCGGGCATGCCTGCGCACCCCGGAGACGGGGGGCGCAGGCATGCCCGCCTTCTCGAAAGGCTGCCATGACTGCACCCCCGCCCGCTCCCGAGCCCACCGCCGGGGCCTCGGGATACCTGTACCGCAAAGTCGCCCTCTACCTGCGAGACCACCCGGACCGTCCGCACAAGGTCGGTGAGATCACCAAAGCGATCGAGGCGCCCTCGACCGGTGCCGTATTCGAAGCCGCCAGGAAGATGGCCGCCGCCGGACACGCCACCCATGACCGCGACCCGCACCGGTTCCAGATCACCCAGCCCGGTATCGCCGCCGCCGGCACCATCCCGCCCACCACCCCCGGACGCCACGGCGGTACCCGCCGCAGCGGGAAGCCGACACCGATCACCCGCCCCAGCGGGCTGCTGTACTACCCGCGCCGGCTCGGCCGCGACTGGGACGTCAGCGTCCTGCACCAACTGCGCCAGCAGCGGATGCCGGTGCTGCTGTACGGGCCGCCCGGCACCGGCAAGACCGCCATGCTCGAAGCCGCGTTCCCCGACCTGCTCACCGTCGCGGGCACCGGCGACACCATCGTCGACGACTTCCTCGGCTCCTACGCCCCGCTGCCCGGCGGCGGCTACGACTTCATCTACGGCCCCCTCGTGCAGGCGATGCGCGAAGGCCGGGCGCTGCTGGTCGACGACGCCACCCTCATCCCACCCCGCGTACTCGCCGTGCTGTACCCGGTGATGGACGGCCGCGGCAAGATCACCGTCACCACCCCGAACGGCGCCGAGACCGTGGAAGCCGTCGACGGGTTCTACGTGTGCGGCGGCCACAACCCCGGCGTGCACGGCGCGATCCTCACCGAGGCCCTGGCCTCACGGTTCACCGTGCAGGTCGAGGTCACCACCGACTGGGACCTGGCCGCCGAACTCAAAGTCCCGAAAACCGTGATCGCCGCAGCGGTCGACCTGAACCTCGAACTGGCCGCCGGCCGCATCGGCTGGGCCCCGCAACTGCGTGAACTGCTCGGCTTCGTCAAGGTCAAAAGCACCCTCGGCATGACTGCGGCGCTGTCGAACCTGGCCGGCATCGCCCCCGACGACGCCCGCGACGCCGTCACCAACGCCCTGTCCCAGCACACCGGCAAACCAGTCACCGCCCTCGCCCTCGGCAAACGCTGACCCCCGCCCTCCACCAATCGAGAGGAGACAACCGATGTCGCCATCGAACCCGCACCGCCGCGCCGGCACCGCGAACAAGGCCAAGCCGAACGCGGACTGGCAGCTCTGGTCCGACGCCTGGACCAAATACGTCCCCCGGCTGACCGGCCGCACCGACCTCACCGTGCTCGTCGCACCCGGCGCCGGCGGCGGCGCCCCCGAATGTTTCTACCCGGCACTAAACCGCATCGAGATCAACGCGACCCACATCGCCGACACCCCCGACGTCGCCGACCCCCGACGGGCCGGGCACAAGAAGATCGTGCCCACCGGATACGGACTGCTCGTACACGGCTGCGCCCACGCCGCCCACTCCCTGTGGACGGCACCGCCCGGCACCGCGCCGATCCTGACCGAGGTCGCCGAACTGCTCGAGGAATCACGTGCCGAAGGCCGGCAACGCGGCCGCCGCCGGACCGACCGCCGCTGGCTGCGCCACATGACCAACACCGTGGTACATCCCGGCGCCGCCCCGGTCGACGACCATTGGCACGCCGGGGTGCTGGCCGCGCTGCTCCTCGCCCGCGTCGACGCACGGATCCTGACCAGCAAAGACGTCCGCGGCATCCGCGCCGCCGTCACAGCCGTCATCGGCCGGCTCACACTGCGCCGGCTCCGGGAGGTCTGGCGGCAGGCACACACGGTCGACGACACCGACGCCACCACGATGATCGAACTGGCGCGCCGATGGTGCGAGATCCTCGGCATCGACCCGGACCAGCACCAGCTCGTCCCGATCGCCGATGACAGCCTGTTCGCCGGCCGCCTCGACCAAGCCCTGATCGACTTCCTCGCCGCCACCGTCCGGCTCACCCCCAGCGACTACCGGGCCCGGATCCTCGACCTGCGGCACCGCCCACCCGCCACCTGGACACGCACCGCACCCACCGCCGCGCAGCAAGAAGCCGCCCGCCACCTCGCCGCGCGCATCGCGCGGGCCCGGACCCGCAACCCCGAGATCATCCGGCGCGGCGCTGTGCTGCCACCCGGCCGACTGCGCACCCGGCACGCAATCGCCGCCGACGCCCAGATCGCCGCCGGTCACACCCCCACCGCACAGCCCTGGCAGCACCGCACCGTGGCACCGCCGCCCAAACCCACCCTGCGCTTGGGCATCCTGGCCGACCTGTCCGGCTCCATGCACTCCTATGCAGCCGAACTGTCCTCCGCAGCATGGATCTTCGCGCACGCCGCCCGCCGGGGCCAGGCCATCACCACCACCATCGGCTTCGGCGACCGAGCCACCCTGCTGACCCCACCCCACGCCCGGCCACAACAGGTCCTGCACATGCCAGCCGACGACCGCAACACCGCCACCTTCTGCGAGGCCGCGAAACTCGCCGACCAACTCCTCGACCTGCGCCACGGCCGCTCCCTACGGATGCTGGCCGTCGTGTCCGACGGTCGGCTCGACAACAAGCAGGCCGGGCAGAAACTCATCACCACCCTGCACCGGGCCGGCTGCGCTGTGCTGTGGCTACACCCGAAAGACCTGGCCAGCCACACCTTCGAGCACACCACCACGATCACCGTCGCCGACCCCGTCGACGCCGTCGCCCGCATCGCCGACGCCGCCGTCACCGCCATCGAAAACGCCTGACCACTGCCGCCGCCGACGGTGCCAACCTCCCAGGGCAGTTCACGGCGGCACCCGGCGATACACCACTACGCGCGGGCGCGCCTCTGTCTGTCCCGGTGTCTGGCGTGCCCGCGCCTTCAACGAAACGGCTCAACGAGAAAGGCAGGATCCCGTCATGCCGAGCATGAACGAACTACTACAACAGCAGGTCGAGATCATCGACCGGGTCGGCTGGTCCGTCGTGCACGTCTTTCCCGACCCTGGCGACCCGCCCACCAACGTCGCGTTCACCTACACCGTCGGCCTCACCGCCCACGACCACCCGGAACTGGTTCTCGCCGGCCTTACACCGCAGATTGCGCAGGCTCTGCTCAACGACCTCGGCCGCCGGGTCTTCGACCAGGCCGCCCGGTTCTCCCACGGCGAGCGACTCAGCGACGTCCTGGCCGGCTACGACGCGATCATCGTCGACGGCGCGCCGAACGACGTCCTGCATCCCGGCATCGCGTTCCGGCTCTACGGCCGTGACAAGGTCCGCCTTCAGCAACTGGTCTGGCCCGACCAGGACGGCCGATTCCCATGGGACAGCGGTTACGGGTACCCGCCGCACGCCCAGCCCTTGATCGCGAACCCGGAAACCCTGCCGCCCGCAGAGTAGGTGAACCAGTGAAGCCGTGCCCAGCCGGCGGGCCGGCCGACACTGCTGCTGTTCAGCCGGCCAGCTGACCCAGGCGCCTACGGCAACGGGACCGAAAGATCCGGTGTTGGCTGCCGCTCACACCAGCGAAGCGGCAGCCAACACCGGACAAGTGCGCGGCGAGCCAGCGCGGGCCGTTGAGTCAATTTTAGTCACGTCCTGGATCGGCCGTGTACAGAAGGAGCGACGCGCTCTCGTGCCGAGTTGAGTGCGCTGGGCCGCAACCCTGACCGCACACCCAGCCCAGCAAGATCCTCGTGGAACAATTTAGTCTTACCTAGACTTGCCGACCTCAGGGCTCGATGCAGAAGAGCGAGTCGAGTAAGGCCTGGAGCTTTTAAGCTGGTTGATTCGGTTTGGCCAGTTGAACCCAAGGTGCTCATTCATGAGAAGAATAAGGTTGGGCCCGTCAATTAGCTCAATCCGCTGATCAATCCTTGCATGCTCTAGCGCGGCGGGCTCAAACGAGGACGTGGTTACCAATACACCCCTCAGCGCCTCGCTCTGATTTATCCTGCCTCCGAGGCTGGACGCCTGATCGGACGATATACGCTTCTTGGTGTATCGCTTGCATTGGATATATACAGTCTGATGGTAGTCATTATCGCTGCGCCGGGCCACAACGTCGCGCCCCTTATCCCCAGACCTTGGCGTCAGCTCGGTCTTGTAGCCCATGGCGTCGTAGAGATGCTCAACCACCTGCTCAAACTCACGCCAATCAGTTTCATCGAGCAAGAACTTAACCCGCTCTACCGCAGTGGCCGGGGTTCCGATGAAGTATCCACGTATGATTGCTTCCGCATCGCCAAGCGCGTGGATCATCTTGTCAGAGAGCTCCCAGAGGTTTGCGGTTGTGTATACATCGAGCGCCTGGAGAGCGAGTCGCGGCCGGTCTGGGAGCAGCCGCAGGACCCAGCGCAAGCCTTCGCGAGGCGGTTCATCAGTTACGCCAGCATAGTAGCGCACTATTCTCTTGACAAATGGGTCCGATTCCAGTCGAAGGTAAGTGCTGAAGTCTTCAGGCTTTTCAGAGGATGCAACCTGACAAAAAAATTCGTACCTGAGGTGATCACCGCCCGTCGCCGTAGACGGGATCAGCAGACTTTCAAGCACCCCTAACACTTCCGGTTCCGGCCTAGTCGCAATTACCTGTAGGTAAGCGTCGAGTAGACTATCGCTAGGAAATGCCCATATATCGGGCAATGATGCGCCTAATCCTCCTTCTGCATGCTCTTGAACTTCTTCCATCCACTCCTGCCGGGGCATGATCTTTTCGAGCAGTTCTTCAAGCTCTGCCGGAAGTTGCCTGTCGGTCATCCCTGTATTCTCCCCTAGAGGGAGCGCTCCAGGGAAGCTAGGCCCACATAGCTTGATCTGGCGGCATGTCGGCTTGCAAGGACGGCCTCCATCGAGGAAACACCCAAGTCCATCCTTTCGCAATGAGAGGGAAAGGATTTTCTATTCCAAGTAGGAGTCCAGCCATTAGTATTTCTGCGACCGAGAATGCTATCTTGGCATGAAATTCGACTGCCTCATGAGAGGCTGTCATGGAACTACCCCGACTCACTATCATGCCGCCGTCCGTGCGCGGCGCGGTGGACGGCGGTCAATATTGTCGGCCGCATGCCGGTCTCGCCCTACATCGCCGGCCTTCGTGCTCGTGTCGGCCACGATCTGTTGATGCTGCCCGGAGTCAGTGCTGTCGTCCGCAACGACCGCTGACAGGGCGCTTCGCAGCCGTGGTGAAGGACTGGGTGCCGAACGGAGCGCATCGCTCGGGGAGAACCTGACGAATTAGGCTCCGCCCGGCACCTGAACAGCGTAGATGCTCCGGGCGTGCAGACCGGGCGCTGGGCAGCGCGGGGCACTGATCTGCCGCCGATATCGCGCCCTTCCTGTTCCCGGCAGTCATCAAGCGTCATCACCGGCTCTGTCTGCGGATGGGGGGCATTGCTGAGTCGGTCAGGTGGCTCCGAGAGTCAAGAACATTGGGATCTACATGATCTAGCTGGCTCCGAAACTCACAAGCAGAACCAACGCCAGGACCCCGAGTGAGAGACCGGCTCTTTTTCTCGTTGGGGCCCGGAATCGGGCTGACCTCGCGGTCCAGGCGACTGCGAGGTCAGTTGCTGCCGCTGGCGGTTTCGATGTTGGTGGGGCGTCCCGGACGTCGTAGGTCGGCGATGAGTTTGTCGGCGAGGGTGATGGTGTCGTCGCTGGGTTCTGTGTCGATCTCGGCCAGTGCGCGGTCGAGGGCGCGGCGTAGGGTGCGGATGGCGTCGACGTGCCCGAGCGCGGCGCGGGTCCGCATCGCCCGTTGATAGAGGTGTTCGCTGTACGGGCTGTGCCCGATCGCAGTCTCAAGGACTCTGGCCTGCGCCGTGAGGTCGCCGGTGAGGGCGTCGGCCAGCGCCAGGTGGGCGTCGAGGGCTTGCTGGCGGATGGCTTCGCGGTAGGACTCGGCCCATTCGTAGTCAGCGCCGTCGGCGAGGGGGCCGCGATAGGTGTCGACGGCGCGTTGTAGGGCGGTGACGCGCTGTTGCGGGTCGTTGGCCTGGTGGGCTTCGCGGATCGCGGTGCGCATGCGCCACAGGTCGACGTCGACGGTGTCGGGGTTGAGTGTGTACCGCTGGTGGGGATGGGTCAGGTATGTGGCGGGCCCGCTGATGCGGCGCATGACCGAGCGGAGGTCGGAGACGTAGGTGTGCAGCCGCTCGGGGGCTTTGCTGGCCGGGGCCTCGGGCATCAGGTCGTCCAGGATGGCTTCGACGGTGGCGCTGCCGTCGTGGACGGAGAGGTAGACCAGCAGTTCGAGGGCCTTGCGGCGGGGTCTGCGGTCGGGGTCGGTGGCCACGATGCTCGCCTCGCCGAGCACGGTCACCTCGATGTGTCCCGGCTTGTCGGTGTCGTCGCCGGCGTCGGGTGCGGGCGGGTGTTCGCTGGTGAATGTGGTTGTCGGGTCCGGCCATTGCAAGACGGTGCCGATCTCGGCGTAGCGGTCGCCGGCGGGCGCTTCGACGTCTGCGGTCTGCGGCGTAGCGGCTGGCGTTTCGTCGACCGGATCGACCGGCTCCGGTACGGAAGAGCGGGCGACGGGTGTGCCGAGGGCGTCGCGGCCGATGTCGGTGAGCCTCCAGAGGGTTTGACCGGTCTCGGTGCGGGTCGTCTCCGTGTGGCCGGTGTGTTCCCACTGCACGAGTTTGGCGGTGGTGGCCGGGTACGGCAGGTTGAGGTGGGCGGCGATCGCGGCGGCGGTGGCGTCGCCGCGATCGGCCAGCGCGGCCAGGACCCGGCCTGCGTCGTCCAGGGGCAGGACGAGATCGCCGGAGTTCTCCGCGGGCTCGGTGTCCTGGTGCGGTGGCGTGGCCTCGATCGGTGGTTGCGGCTGTGGCCGGCCGGTCTGTGCTTCGGCCAGGGTGGTGATCACCGCGACGGTTTCGGTGGGGGTGAGGACGGCGAGCCGGCCGAGGTCGGCGGGATGTTGTCCGTGGCGTGTGTTGCCACCGGCTGTGGTGGTGCCGTCGCTGTCGACCACGATGGTGTCACCGGCGGGCCAGTCGCCGAGCAGGATCCCGTGGATGTCGAGGCGTTGGCCCTGGGTGAGCAGGGCGGCGATCCGGGTTCGTTCGTGATGGTTGGCGGCGTCGGCGATCAGCACGATCGGTGGGGTGGGCTCTTCGTAGGGGTCGGCGGCCCGCATCGCGGCGACGGTGTCGACCTCGTGGGAGTAGACCAGCCGGCTGCGATGCAGGATCTGCTGCTCGAGCAGATTGAGGGCTTCGGCGAGGTCGTCGGTGACGAGCAGCCGTGGAGTGCTGGGCAGGGTGACGGCGGCGGCACCGAGTAGGGTGGCCGCGGTGGTGGAGGGCAGGACCGCGCGGCTCGGCGCGGCATCGGGATCGTCGTCGGCGAGGGCCGCGGCCAGGAGACCGCGGGCTGCCGACTCGGCGCCGGGCCCGGTCAGCCCGAGCCCGGACGACGGCCACACTGCTGCCGGGTTCGTCAATGTCGGCACGACCGGCCGGAGCCTCGGCGCATCGGCGTCGACGTGAGCGCCCTTTTCTGGGAGGACGGTCACCACTTCGTCGGGTTCGTCCTCATCCTCGAGTGGGGTCGGGTCGGCAGGATCGCCGCCGGACACATGCAGGGTGTGGGTTGTCGGCGTGGCGATCGGCGGGGTCCAGGACGCGGCGGCATCGGCGTCGTCGTGATCGTCGGTGTCGGTGTCATCGTGTAGGCGGCGCCGGATCTGGGTGACGGCCGGCGGCATCGGCGCCAGGTCGGGATCGTCGAGGCGCAGGTCGGGCGAGAGCGGGCGCGGGCTGTAGCGGCGGCGCCTGTGGGCCCAGACCAAGGCGATGGCGGCGGCGACCGCAGCGGCGAGCCCGACATCGAGCCAGCTGCCGCTGGCCAGCGAGATTCCGGGTGAGCTGGTGCGGCTGCGTTCGGGCTGCGGCTGGTCCGCCGTGTCGCTCGCGGAGGCCGCCGGCGTGGTGGATGCACTGGTGGTGGGAGCGGGCGTCTCGGCGTTGCCGCCCGGCTTCGTTGTCGACGGTGGGGGACCCGAGTGCGGCGACGCCGGTGGCAGATTCTCGGTGCTGGTGCTGGTGCTGGTGCTGGTGCTGGTTGCCGGTGCCGGCCTCGTTGGAGCCGTGGTGGTAGCGGTGGAGGGCGTCGCGGATGCGGCGGGTTCGGGTGCGGTGGTGGTCGGGGCGGTTGTTGCCGGTGTGCCGGGTCGGTCGTCGGTGTCGGCGGCAGAGGGCTGTCGTGGTGGGGTGGCGGGTCGGCTGCCGGGCGGTGGTGTGGCGTCGTCGGGTAAGGCGAGGACCCAGCCGCGCTCGATGTGGTCGCCGTCGTGCATACGGCCGTGGTCGTCGTATCTGCCGGCGTTGAGCTGGTAGATCTCCGGCCAGCGGTGCGGGTCGCCGAGCCATCGGTCGGCGAGTTCCCATAGGGTGTCACCGCGCTGCACGGTGACGGTGTACTGCTGCCCTCTGGTGGCGACGGTCAGCGGGCCGCTGTGGGCGACGAGCGCGAACCGGGGCAACGGCGTCTGGTCGGGTGCCAGGTTGGTGCCGGGCAGTGCGGTCGGGGACAAGCTGCCGCGGTCGGCGTCGAGGACCGTCGGCGGGGTCACGGCGGTGTCGCTGGTGGCGTAAGCCGCCAGCACCGGGGCATCGGTTGCCGGCGGCGTCATCAGCGTGCTCACGACTGCCGGCGGGATGGCCAGGGTGGCGGCGGCTGCCGGGCCGGCGGACATGCCGGCGACCAGCAGCGCTGCCAATGCCTGCAACGGCGACAGTGCGCGGACGTGGCGGGCGGGCCGGCCATGGCGGGCGACGACGATCTCACCGATCAGGCTGTAGCAGAACGCTGCCCAGACCAGCCACAACCCGCACGCCAGCAGGTTGATCACCATGGTGTCGGGGAATCCGCCGGTGAGGATGCGTTCCCAGCCGTCCCAGTCGGTCGGCACCGTTCGCGGTAGCGGCCAGCCGATGACGCCGACTAGCGCAGCGGGCAGGCCGGCGAGCAGGGCTAGGATGGCCAGGGCGCTGGCCATCCGGACGAGCTGGCGGCCGAGTCGGTGCATCAGCATCGTTTTTCACGCTCCCGCAAGGTGTCAGGTCGCAGGGCCGAGGGTGGGGGTGGCCGCTGCGGTCGAGGTGACGGTGATCGTGGTGATGCCGAACATGCGCAGCATCGGGGTTGCCTGCCGGCTGGTGGCGGTGACGGTGATCTGCGCGGCGCTCACCTGGACGATGCCGGTGGCACCTCCGATGGCCAGGAACCGTTTGGCGGCGTGGGCGGCGCGGGCCGGGTCGAGGCGCAGCGTGCCGTCGATGCGGTAGGCGGTGGTGTCGATTTCTTGGGCGCCCGCGCGGGCTGCGCCTTGGGCGAGATCATGACCATGAGAACGGGCGGCGAACACGGCGCTGCCGCCGAGTAGCCCGGCTGCGGCGACGATAGCGATCAGGCCGATGAACAGGAACATGACGGCCACGGCCCCGTCGTCGCGGGCCGGCGGCCTGCTGGAGCGGTGTGGGCGGTCGGGGACGCCGGGAACGTCTCGTGACGGGGGCATCAGGTGTCCGCCCGGTACCTGTCGATGGGGCTGGTCGAGGAGCTGGTGATCGTCACCGTGGAGGGCAGGCCGACACGGCTGAGCCCGCGGGTGGGCACGAAGCAAGCCACGGAGACGGTGACCGTGCCGCCGGGCCGGAAGTTACCGTTGTCGACGGACACCGACACCCGCGCGCAGTCGTCACCGAGGTTGGCGGTGGCGCTTGCGTGGGCCGCTGTGGTCGCACCGGTGGAGGTTCGCGCCAGTGATGCGGCCCGGGAGGCGGCGCCCGCTGCGGTGTGGACGTCAATGTTGGCCCGGCCCATGTTGAAGGCCCCGACGAGCAGGAAGATCAGCAGCACCAGCAGGGGCACGGCGAGGGCGAGTTCCGCGGCGATAGAGCCGCGGTCGTCGGCCCTCTTTCGCCGCGGGCTGTCGGCGGGAGTAACTGTCATGGGACGAATCTCTCGGTGGGTACCTGCACGGTGACGGTGACCGGCACCGGCAGTCCACGGACAGCGCCGCTCACCGTCACGGCGGTGACGGCGGTGCCGCGGGACACGGTCACTGACGAACGTTTGAGGAACGGGCTGCCGAGTTCGTGCAGCGCGGTGCGGGCGGCGGCGTGCCCGGCGGCACTGCTGCCGCCGATCACCCGAGCGGTCTGCGCAGCCTGATTGGCGGCAGCGAACGAGGCGTGGTAGGCCATGCCCCAGGCGAAGGCCTGTAGCAACAGCACGACGCAGGCGAGCAGGATCGGAGCGCCGACGGCGAGTTCCACGGCGACGGAGCCGCGGTCGTCGTGCCGTAGACGACGTCGGTGGCCGGGCCGGCGAAAGGGCGGGGGCACTACTGGAACACCCACCGCTCGATGATCTGAGCGACGCCGGTCTTGTAGGCCGCGTAGAGGCCGAGCACGATCGCCGCGCCGGCACCGATACCGATCGCATATTCGGTGGCGTGGCTGCCCCGCTCAGGATCACGACGCAGCTCGGTGACACGTGCCTGGAGGCCGGTGTGCAGGTAGACGATGACGGTCAGCAGGGGATTGCGGTGCATGACGGCTCCTTGAGGGTTCAGGTGGTGATCGAGGCGATGGCCGGATAGATCAGAAACAGCAGGAAGATGCTGGTGAGAGCCATGAGCGGCACGCTCATACGCTCTGTGGCCGATTCGGCGTCAGCCTCCATGTCCGCGGTGATCCGGTCGGCGAGGGCCTCACCGCGTTGCTGTAATGCCTCGCGGATACGGGTGCCCTCGCCGGCGGCCAGTTGCAGGGTGGAGGCGAGCTGTTCGAGCTGTACGACACCGGTCTGCTCACCGAGCTCGCGCAGCGGCTGCCAGATCGGCTGACGACTCACCCGGGCAGTGGTCAAGGCTTGGCGGATACGGCGCGCGGCCCAACCTTCGGCGATCGAGCTCGCATCGGTGAGTGCCTGCTCGATACCGGCGCCGGCCGCGAGCGCGGGAGGGACGATGTCGAGCAGCGCGGCGAGGGTATGGCGCATCAGCAGCCGCCGTTGTTCGGCCTCCTCGTGCACCGACAACTCACCGACCACGAACGCGCCTGCGGCCAGCGCCAGGCCCAGCCACAGCGGAACGGTCCAACCGATGCCGGCACCGATGACGTTCAGGCCCGCGACAGTGGCCGGCGGGGCGAGCAGGCCGAGCGCGGCGAGTCCGACCTGGCCGGCGAGAAACTCGTGGGGATCGCGTTCCAGCACGGCCAGGTCCTTGCGCACACGTTCGCGAGGAAGACCGAGGTGCTGCAACGGCGAGCCGAGCAGCTGCTGCCACCGCTGTCGGCCGTACAAGGCCGGCGGCGGCCGGTGACGCAACGTCTCGATGGCGTACGCCAGCGGCGGCCGGGCCGGCACCACGGCGCTGATCAGCAGCATGAGACCCGCTCCGACGCCCGCGCCGATCAGGATCAGTGCGGTCACGGCGTCACCACCTGCTCGTCGTGGCCGGTGAGGATGCGGGGCAGGTCACGGACTTGGCCGGTGCGGACCATCCAGACGATGACGCCGGCGAACATCGCTCCGAACACGGCGAGCAGGACCTGCCCGATCCCGGTGCCGTAGGGGGCGAGAAAGTCACCGGCGAACACGGCCAACCCGACCGGGGTGGCCAGCATGACGGCGACGATGATCCGGGTGGCGGTACGCACCCGGGCCCGCCCGGTGGCGATCCGCATCCGGGAGGTGGCCTGCCGGCGAGCCCGCCGGCCGACCCCGGAGATGCCGACGGCGATGTCGCGGGCCTGATACTGCGACGCCTGAAGCAGCACGTTGGCGACCATGTCAGCAGTCGGGTCGGACAAGTCATCGGCGAACGCGCGCAGTGCGTCCGGCAGCCGGATCCCGGCACGCACGGCCTCGGTCAGCCGGGCCAACTCGTCACGGATCTCGACCGGGGCGACAGTGGCCGTCTCCAGGATCGTCTGCTCGATGCCGGCCGCCGCCCGCAGCGTGCCGGACAGATCCTCGGCCCACGCGGCGATCGCCTCGACCCGGGCCAACGTGCGCTGCTGCCCCCGGTCCGGGCCGAGCACGCGCGGTAACGCCCACACGGCCACGGCCGCCAGCAGCGCCGCGACCGGCCACCGGGTCGCCGCGCCGACGACCGCGCCGACGCCGAGGACCGCAGCGATACGCAGCGCGGCCACCCCGGTGAGAGCACGGCGGCGTTCGCCGCGCCCGGGCCGGTCCGGTCGAGGTCGCGGCCGTAGCCCACCGATGAGCACCAGCACGGCGACACCGGCGCCCGCACCGAACAACGCGAACAACGCCCGCATCGTCACCAGCCCCGGATGGCGTCGGGATTGAAACCGGCGGACATCAGCTCACCGAGAGTGTCGGTGCGTAGCGGAGCGGCGGGCATAGCACGCCGGTCAGGGCCCGGTTTGAACACCTCGTTGGAGATGACCTCGGCTCCTTCGGCGTGCAGGACCTCCCGGATCGAGGAGACAACCCGGGCCCCGTCGGTCGACCAGGCCAGGTGGACCACGAAATGCACGGCGCCGCCGATCAGCGGCGCGGTCGACTCGAACGGCAGGCGCTCGGCCGACTGGGCGGCGTAGGTCATCAGCCGGCTGAACGCCTGCTTCGACGACGACGCGTGGATGGTGCCCATCGAGCCGTCGTTGCCCTGGCTCATGCAGTTGAGCAGCGGCACCACCTCACCGCCACGGGCCTCGCCGAGGATGACCCTGTCTGGCGACATCCGCAGCGCCCACCGCACCAGCTCCGCCAAGTCGATCCCACCCTCACCCTCGACGTTGGGTTCGCGGGCCTGTAGCGCGGTGCAGTCGGGATGATCGGGGTCCAGGTCGAGCCCGAGCTCGTCGGTGTCCTCGATCGTGATGAGCCGCTCGTGCGGCGGGATCGCCTTGGCCATCGCCCGCAGGAAGGTGGTCTTGCCGGTGTCCGTGCCACCGCAGATGACGATGTTGCGGCGGGCCAGGACCATCGCGGTGAGCAGATCCCGCAGGCCGCCGTCCATCGCACCGTACGTGATCGCCAACTCGTCCAGGCTGGTCTGCAACAGGGTGTGCTTGCGGATCGACACCGACGGTTCCCTCGCCAGCAGAGTGGCGAACAACCGCGACCCGTCCGGTAGCCGGACCGACACCCGGGGCACACCACGGTCGAAACGGCGCTCGTCGGCACCGGCCCGGGCCGCGATGTCCCGGATCAACGCGATCAACTCGTCAGCGGTGCTGGTGATCGCTGGCACCCGAACCTTGCTGCCGTCGGTGCGTTTGACCCAGACGGTGCCACCGTTGATGAAGATGTTTGTGATCGTGGGATCGGCCAGCAGCGGTTGCAGCGGCCCCATCCCCGTCATCGCGTCCCGGACAGCCTTGGCCACCGCCTTCTCCACCGGCGGATCCAACGGCAACGCCCCCGCAGCGAGCCGCCGCTGAGCATGCGCGTCCAACGCGACACGAACGAGATCGTCGACCCGCTGGTCACGTTCCCGGCCCGACAACCGGGCACCGGAGGCGGCGAGTTGGGACGCCACCTGCTGCCGCAACTCGTCGATCAACGGCTGGTTCACCGACGCCTGCCAGCCGGTACGGGATTGCTGAACCACGCTCACGACCGGACCTCCACCGGGACAAGCTGCTCAGCAGCAGGAACAGGCGGCAGCATCGACGCCGGCTGGGCCGTGACGAGAGTCAGCGCCATGTCCCGCATCGCCCGCGCGAGCTTGAGCCGCCGCCAGTTCGGCACCTGCAACCGGCCGGTAAGCACCCCGGCGACCAGACGGCCCGTGGGCATCTCACCCAGCACCGGCACACCCAGAACCCGACCGAGTTCAGCCGCGTCATAGCCGTCATCACCGGAGCGGACCAGCCACAACCGGCCGGACAGCTCCGGACGCAGCCACCGCAGACGGGCCTGCACCTGCAACGCGTCCGACAGTTGCGCACCGGCCACGACCACCACGTGATCCGCGACTGCGGCCAACCTCAGCCCAGGACCACCACGCACCAGCCGCCCCACATCGACGATGACGGCGTCGTTCTCAGCGGCACGGCGCAACACCTCGGTGCCGGCGTACGCCAGAGTCTGTACCGCAGCCGCCGCCGCATCGCCCGGCGGTGCCAGCACCACCGACGCCCCCACCCCGAGCCGCTGCACGTGGTCACCGAGATCCACCCGGGCGCCCTCAGCGCGGGCAACGGCCGCCAGACCGGTCAACCCCGGCTGCGGGTGATGACCGAACCGGGCCGCCAGATCGCCGCCCTCCGGATCGCACTCCACCAGCAGCGCCTTCTCTGGCCACAAAGCGGCCAAACCCAGGCCAAGAGTGGTGGCGCCCGGGGCGTTCTTCACCGAGCACACAGTGATCAACACAGTCGGGTCACCGCCCCGCACCGAGCTGAATCAAAGTCGCCTCCCCGGTGGCCGAGGCGACCTTCGTAGCGTCGTTCCCGGCCAGCAGCAGCGACACGATCTGCTGCCCCGACTGGTCGGCAGCCTGCTCCACCGACACCACCGTCGCTCGCGCCTGAACCACCGCCCCTAAACCCGCCGCGTCACCGCCGCCCGCGCCGGCAACCGGAACGATCAGCACCGTGACCGGCGACCCCGCGGTCAACCCGGCCGGAGCACGACCCGGCTTGACCGCGACAGCGATCACCGACTGTCCGGCCACAGGCCATGCCAACTCCCCGAACAGGCCGTCATGCAGCAGCGTGCCCGCCGCCACCGGTATCGCCGCCGTCCGCCCGGCCACCGCCAAGCGCTGCGCGTCCGGCAATGTCGCCACCCCGGACTCGGCAGCCACACGCACCACCACGAGGTCGACCTCGGTGATCATCTGCCCAGCGGCGATGTCGTGCGCGGCGGCCAACACCGGCACCCGGGTGTCCACTCTGTTGGCCACCACCGCACCGGCCAGAGCAAAACCCAGAATCAGCAACGCAGCGAGCAATACCCGGTGAACACTGACCCGGCGCCGGATGACCGGACCAGAAGAACCGTTGACAGGCAAGCCGGTAGTACCGCTCGACCGTGACGCGTCGAGCGTTGCGGAGGAAGACATGGTTAACCCCGTGTCGTATTGAGACCTTGAGATTCGGTAACGGTGAGACTGCGGCTGGACGTGGTGGTCAGATCCGGAACGGTGCCGGCCTGCCCACCCCCGGACCAGCTGATCTGCCAGGTCACGGTCGCGGTGATCGTGAAGGACCCCACCCTGGCGTAGGTGTGACCACAGGTAGGCGACTTCTTGTCCGGATCCATACCGGCCACCCACGGCGTACCACGCCCGACACAACGCACGCTCTTAGCGCCGTCGCCGGGAGAAAAGACCAACCTCTTCGGCCTCGCCACCGCCGTAACCGACAGCCCCGGAACGGACGCCGTCGCGGTCTGCGACGCCCAGGAGGAGCCACCAAGCCACAACCAGGTCGGAAAGTGAGTGAACTGCCGAGCGGGCGGATTCGGATTGACCACGACGTCAGGCAGCGGAAGCGTCAACTGCGAGACCGCCTGCTGAGCGATATCCGCCGGGTCTACCGTCGGCGCAGGACCATCAATCCACACCGGCGCGCTGGTCCGCGGACCACCCTTACCGTCACCGATGAGGCAAACCTCCACGTACCAGGCGCCGTCCTCGGAGGTCTTACCCGCAGGAGGGGACGGACTTCCCGGAGCTGCTTCATAGACGCAGCCGTTCCAGGTCCCGTCATCTTTCCCGGAGCCGCCGCCAGCATTTCCACCACCCGGGCCATCATTCTGGTTTCCGTCATGACTTGGTGTGCCGACCGTGACGGTGCACCTCGCTGGCTTGGGGATTCGATCGCAACCCACCGGCTTGATGCCGTCCGCGACGGCTGGTGCCCCCGTCATAACCCACAGGAAGGCTGAGGCTACGACAGCGAGGGGGATGCGCCAGCTCAGCACGTTCCCACCTCCTGTGCCGCGAAGCTTGTGACCTTCCAGCCGGTGGATTGGAAGCTGACCGTTGCAGTGGTGCGACGCTTTCCTCCAGGTGAGTCGCTGTATGGAAGTCCGGGGGAGGCCCGAACTAGTCGTGAATTGGTGCTGTCGAGGCAATCGATGATCTCGACTGTGGTTGGCGTATCCGCCGGGGAGGCTGATGCAATTTCGGGATTCAGTGCGACGTCGCCGATGCCTTTGAGGCCTCCAGCCTTGGTTTCTTGAATCCCGGTGGCCAGGAGCTCAAGTGCCTCCCCATCGGCGTAGCGGGCTAAATCGGGATGCTTCGGGTCAGGGACTCCTAGTGCTGCCGTGTATGCCTTCCACATCCCTTGATATGCGGTGAGTGCGTCTAGCGCCGTGGTTCCGGCGCTTCGTGACTCGGCGGGGGTCGCCGGACCAGGAGCTGTTGGGCTTGAAGGAGAGGGGGGCGGACTTGGGGAGCATCCGGCGCAGAGGAGGCACCATGCGATCCCCGCAGCGACTGCGGCACCGCGTGGCTGAATTTTGCGCACGTCTACCCCCGACAGGCATCGATGAAGAAAGGTCCACAAAGCTTCTACACCGAACACCCCCACTTCCTGCAACACCACTTACCTCACGGAAAGTGCCTGGTGATACACACCGAGTGTGATTTTCAAATACTCGTATATATGAATAATACCGGCATCAACTGTCGGGTTAGCGACACTTGGTTACGCATCGAGGCGTCCTACACTCTCGAAAAATCCTCAAGGAGACCGGTAGATGAGCGCACGTGAAAAGCGCCCCCCGTCGCAGCTGGTTCAGGTCCTGGCCGGCGCTCCCGGCGCTGTCCCCGTTCTCCTCGTTCTCCTCGGCCATGGTGGATCGGCCACTCGGGAGGCCCTGGCGGTGGGCGTGCAGGGTGGGTACCTCGATTCCCTTCGGTGGTTGATCGCCGTGCACCTGGTGCGCCGGTCTGAAGCCGCGTCGGGAACGCTTGACTTCGATGAGCCTGGCACCGTGTACGCGCTCACGGATGTCGGTGCTGGGCTGATCGGTTCGCTGGTTGAACTCGCGCAGGCGATGAATCCGACGCCGGATTTGCCGCCTGTGAAGCCGATGTTGCGACGCGGTAACCAATGGCGGGACCGAGGGCCCAGTGGAGCCCAGAATTGGACTCCAACATCGAAATTAGTCTAGATCTTCACGCTTATCCGACTACACTCGCGCAGGGCACCGCCACTCTGGGTATTCCTGACGGGAGAGGGATGGGTGGATCTCGACACGATCTACGACACGCTCAAACTGCTGGGATACCGGTGGACGCTTGAGATTCTTGCCTCCCTGGCGGAGTCACCGAAGCGGTTCAACGAGCTGCAACGTCACTGCGGCAACTTCAATCCCAAGACGCACGCTGCTGCGGTGGACCGTCTGCTCAGGTACGGCTTGATCCGTCATGACGACAGTGGTGAATCTCGTTATGCCCTCACGGCGAAGGGGGCGCAGGCGCTCCCGGCCCTCCGCAAGTTTGTAGCGGACATGAAGAGATGGGATGAGGTCATCGACGAGGGTGACCGCTCGCGCCGTTCATGAAGACTGTTCAGTCGGTGGGTTGGTTCACGACCGAGGCCGTTCTCGTTCCGGGCTCGCTTGCTGTCGGCGGCCATCGACCTCAATGGCTTCCCCGGTGCCGGCCGGCGCCAGTTGACCGGAGCGCTGCGGTGATGGCTAGCCGAAGCTGCGCCAGGAGCCCGACCTGGAGTTCCTGGTGATTCTGGTCGTCGCCGTGATGAGCGGTGTGGCGGCGGCTGGGTGGCCGCGAATTGCCTATCGTCTGTCGGTTGAGGCCGGCGACAATCCGCGAGGCGGGTGTACCCGATGTGATCGCGCGTTTCCCCGTGGATGGCCAGGTTGGGTCCGTCTCGGCTCCGCCTGCTCGAACTGCCCCCAGCCGTGGTGGATCGCCAGTTCGTTGGTGGCCGTGGCAAGTGCGATCCTGTACTGGCGATCTCCCGGTGCGACCGGCGGGAACCTAGTCATGCTCGCGTGCTGGATGATCATCATTCAGGTGGGGGTGATCTTGTCACTCATCGATCTCGCTGTCATGCGGCTACCCATCCCGTTCGTCACGGGCCTCGCAGTCGTCGTGGGCACCGGCGCCCTTGCCGCGGCCAGCGCCGCCGGGAACCCGCGGTCGATCGGCTCGGCGGTGCTGGGCGGCTTGGCTGTTGGCGGTCTCTACCTGCTGCTCGCTCTGGCGTTACCGCACACCGTTGGCCTCGGTGACGTGCGCCTTGCCGCAGTGCTTGGCGGTGCACTCGGTGCCCACAGCTGGAGCGCGGTGCTTCTGGGGCTGACGCTGCCATACCTATTGGCGTTCCCATTCGCTCGTGCGCAGCTCAGACGAGGCACCGAAGGAGCGGCCTATCTCCCCTTCGGTCCCTTTCTGATAGCCGGCGCCGTGCTCGCCTCGATCGTCACCGGACCGCTGACCACATGACCGGCCGGGCCGGGGCCCGGCCGACGAAGCCCGCCTCGCCCGCCTTCCGGCCCCCGGCTGGCCGGCATCCACTGGCCGATCCCGGACGCAATAACCGCGGAGGGTTACTCCGTCACGATCTCCGACTGCTGCGCCAAGACCCGCGACCCGTCCCGCAGAACCACCAACGCTGTGCCGTCCGCCCCGGCCTTCCCTACCCCGAAGATCGATCCACCCGCCAACGTCTGGATATCAGCCGGTCGATCCTGAGCCGGCCGAAAGACCCAGATCAACTCCCGCGTTGACTTACTCATCGCAACACCCTCTCTGCCGGCAACCCGCACCACTCCGCCACCGATCATCGAACACTAGTGCTATCGGGGCTGCGGTGCTACGACGTTGGGGCGTGTCGCACAGGCGTCCTATCGCCTCCCTTTACGAGCTCGCGCCCGATTCGGAGCGGTTCGAACGCGGGGATGGCATCACCGCAGGCGCCGCTCCCTGTCAGCCGGGGCGCCGATAGATCTCTGCCGACCGGCAGCTGGCGGCAAAGGCCGATATGGCAGGAGGCCGGGTCGTGCCACCCTCACGAGTGATTGACCGGCGTCAAACTGTGCTGATAGCAAAGTGAGGTGCATCTTCACGCTTACACCGAGATGCTCACCGGCGGCGACACCAGCTGGTGGCATGCGGCGACCCGGCGCACAGCGAGGTTACTGGGGGGCGAGCACACGTGGATCGACACCTCGAGTGTCATCCCCCGCCAGGCGCTCTTGATCGATACGACAGCGCTGCTGACCTACGCGCTCGCGCGCAGCCTCAACGAACACCCGGCGGCTGTGACGGGTACGGAGCTGGCCGCCTGGGCATGCCCTCGCCTGACCCCACTGCGGCAGGCGATCGAGCACCTCTGCCTCGTGCCCGGATGCGACCGGGACGCACTCTGGTCCTGGCATGGCTCCTTCGGCCGTATCGGGAAAGCGGTGGTGCAGGAGGCCTCCTATCTCCTGGTCGCCGCCGGTCATCTGCTGCCCGTTCCCGGCCACCCGGCACCCGGCGAGAATCCCGTGGTCTGTCTCTGGGCCGACCTCGTGGAGCGTGAAATCCCGACCCGGCGGTACGCGAGCATGCCAGGCCCCGCCCTCATTCACGGCCTTGCAGAAGTCGCCGCCTACTTCGCCCGGCCCGCCCTCAAGCCGTAGACGCCTGTCGCCCAAGCCGCTCTCGTGGGCGGCTCCGCTTTATTCCGGACGAGGGCCAACAGCTCACGCCTAGCAAGCGCACCATCGCAGGATTGCTCAAGCGAGAGGCAGCCATGATTCACACCTTCCAGGCATATGGCTTCAAGCTCGGCGGCCCAGGCCGCTGGGCACTCAAAGGGATGCAACCTGGCAGTCGGCTGGTCACCCCCTGGTACGACGAGGCCAATCCCACCCACGACTTCGCGGCGTTGGCCACCACGGAGATCGCCAAGGGCCTGAATCACGACTTGACCCTGCGGCAGCGCATCGCCTACGAGATCCAGACGCCGTTCCTGTTCGACGCCGCAGTCGAGATCTCCCCGCCGGGATGGACCCGTGAGGCCAGCGCCCCACCAACCATCGAACCACACCTGCCACCTTCATCCCCGCTGCGCGATCTCGACCGGCCGGCGCCACCCCTCTACGTCTTAGTTGTGGGCGACTCCGTCAGCGATCTGGACGCCATCGAGGCCGCCTACTACGACGAGGACGACGAAGCCGACGACGAGGAATCCATGGTCCACGACTCACCCAGTGACTGGGACAGCCTTCTGGATGCGGCACTGACCGAGATCGGCCTGCAAAAGCCCGACCTGCCCGACTGGTTCTGGTACCGCACCGAGACCGGGTAGGACTTACCAGTTCTCCCTCGAACACTGGCATCGGCCAACGGACGCTCGGGGCTCACCCTGGTCGCCAAGGGCGCTGCCGGTCGGCTTGTGCCTTCCCGGATCGGCGCGGGCGCGCCGGTGAGTCGGAGGGGCGTCTACGGCATCAGGATTGCATCGCGATTTGCGATCTCCGATGCGCTGAGTCAGTGATTTGGCCTTTTCGTGAGCGGAGCACAGCGCTGGGAGGTGCTCATGGGTTCGGACGACGATGCAGACGACAGTGAGGCCAGGTTCTGGCTGTGGGCCAATCTGTCGCCGGGGCGAAGGCTCCGATTCGCCGTCATCGGCCCGTACCCGTCGTGGCAGGAGGCAGCGGACGCCGCCGAGCGTGCCCCGAATGTCCTCGATCTCGATCCGAGGATCCGCTCGGCTTGGCAAGTTGATGAGACCGAGCCGACGACGGACTGCGAGATTCATCGTATCGACGAAGGTGACAACGGCGATGACTGGTTCGCCTGACTCCGAAGCTCTCGTGCTGGTCGGGTGGCCATAGGGGTCCGACCCGGCCTGTTCTGCGGATGGCCGGTACACGGGCGCCCGTGTACCGCGGTGACGACCTTCAGGATCAGCTCCTCGGTGCGCTTACACGAACCTTCCTGCCGAATGGCCAGCGAGAAGGGGAGATGTTACCGCTGGAGATGCTCACGGATCGTGGTGTAGAGGGCCGCCGCAGTGCTCACACCGACTGCCCACGCTGGGCTGTACGCGGCCAGCAATCCGGCGACTGCGGCTCCGCCTGCCGCAATGATCAGGGTCCACCGTGGGGACCCCGGTGAATTCGGGGTGGAAGAGCCATTTTCGCTGATCATGAAACCGTTCACTCCTTCGTGGCCGAGAGGCCGATCGCCTCGTGTCACATAAAGGAACCAGCTGGCGAACGTCCGGTTCCTGACAAGCTCGCGGGGCTCCAAACCGGCCAGGAGCGGTACGGTTCCAGATCGTGGCCCGCAAGATTCCGAGTCCCGCAGACACCGCACTGCTCGCCGCCGCCGGCGAACGAGGAGCCACTGCCACCTTCACCCAGCTCGAACGGTGGCGGACGGCAGGGCTATTGGTCCGCAACAACCGGCACGGAGCCGGGCAAGGCCGGGGCAGTAGCTCGGCAGCCCCGGCCGAGGCGGTCGACCTGGTGGTGTGGCTCAGCGCCCACGCCCGCCCGGGCCGCCGCCCCGACGACCTTGCCTTGCAGGCATTCGGAGCCGGCCTACCGATCCCGGAACCGACCGTGCGCCGGGCGTGGCTGACCGCCACCGACTTCCGGCAGGACGCATTACTCGGACCGTACGAGGCCGGCGACCGCAGCACCTGGATCGGCGACGTCGCGGACGAACTGGCCCACAAACACGGCAGCAAGACAACGCTGCTACCCCAGCGCCTGCGCGACATCGACGCCCGCATCGCCTCCGCCGGCATCTCCTTCGCGGCGTCCGAGGTGGCCGCGTTCGACAAAGGCCCCACCGAGACCGAGCCGTACACCACCCGGGACCTCCTCACCACGGCTGTCTCCGCAGTGCTGGGCGGCACCAACGAGTTCGTGGACGCCGACCTCGCCGCGTTCTCTCGGGCCCTGGCACCCCCCGGCGCGGCCGTCCCGGTCGCCTCCATGCTCGAATACCCCGACGGCGGGCCCGCCCTTGCCGATATCAACGACGGCCACGGCCTGAACCTGCTTCCGGCCGGCGATGCCCGTGACGAATTGACCCAGATCGTCACCGAAGCCTCCCTCACCCAACTGCGGGCGGCTTGGCATGCCGTTGACGAGATGCACCGCTGGGCGGTGTCACTGTGCGACACCGTGGAAGCCGAACTGGACGCGATCGCGGCCGGCATGCCCCCACCCGACCTACCGGGCCTCCAGCAGTGGTTCTACGGCATCGCCTTCGCGCTCAACCGGCTGCTGCTGCGCCAGGCACTGCTCGACCCTGCTCCATCGCCCAAGGCTCAGGCGAGCACCGCCGTGATGCTGTTGTCCCTGGCTACCGGAATGAGCCGGCTGCGGTTGCTGGTGCCCGATGGGCAGTTCGAGCTGCTGCCGGTGCTCCTGCCACCGTTTCTGTACGAACTGGCCCAGCTGGTCGCCGCCGACCTGCCGGCAAGTCTGCGCTCAGACGAACCAGACTGAACGCAACGCCGCCGACCAAAGCCGATCATCACCACCGGGACGGGCACGGCGGCGATCGTCGTGGGCAGCGATCGCAGAATGATCGGATGTCTCCCGATCGGCTACGACGGAAAAAGGCCGCCACCTTCCGCCGAAGCGGAAAGAGACGGCGGCACGGCCAGCTCGCGTGGGAGCCCAGACCTCTAGATGGAGCGCGCAGCGAGGTCAGCGCGGGGCAGTTGAGTCACTTTCCGCCACGCTCTGGATCGGCCGTGCATGACGGGGCGTTGCGCACTCATGCCGAAGAGAGTGCACCGAATGACTCACAATATGGGCGGGAGCCCAGACAGGCGTTCAGCCAAGTCGCGGCACCGTGATTTCCCGAATCCAATGCCCGGCGCCATCACCGTCGTCCGGGCTCGCCGGTCGGCCGCATGCGCAAAACCACGCCTGCCCTCTACGCGGACGGTAAGGCCAGAAAAGTAGCTCCACGCTTGTGGGTGGTGCGGCATTACCGCGGGTGTTAACTACAACACTGACCTCGGTTCCGAACCCGATACGCTCTGGTTTCACATCAAGTTCCTTACGTGCCCCGCCGGCCCAAACCCCAATGGCTTTAATTAGGTAGGGGCGGGCGACGGTGAACGTGTATAAATCGCGCCACTCGGCCGGGTCAAGCGCCTCCTTGTTCAGCTGCCACGTCGCCATACTCAGGTCTGGCGCCCGGCGATCGTGTTCCCGGTCCAGCTCAACGCGAGTGGCCTTTTCTGCGGCTTCGGCAGCGGTGCGGGCATGGTCCGAGGCCTGCCGGGAGGTCACGGCGGCGTCCTCAGCTGCTGCGGCGCTCCGCCTATTGAAGGCCAAAGCCCAAATGGACAGGGCGAGGGCGACGATGGCCGCAGCGGCGGTGACCCAGTCGGTAACGGACGGGTCCTCGCGGGCAGTCTCAGTGGCCGTGAGCAGAAGAACGGTGGTCACGGCTGCTGACGGTACGCCGTAGAGGTGACGGTTCATAGGCGGCGATGGGAGCGCTTCGAACGACGGGAGGCCACCGCCGTGCGGCATCCTCACTTGCCGCTGAGGGCAACTCTGCCCTATGCGTTGATGCGCGAGCAGGTCAAAGACGCCATCCGATTGAGCGCATCGCAAGACCCGCAGACCCGCTCTGGGCCTTGATTACGAACGGAACCGACAGAGCATCTCGCCTGCGCTCGCTAGCCACACCTCGCTATCCTCCAGCGCATGAGCAACCTGGCCAGCGCGAAGGCGAGCCGTGAAGAAGAGATAGCATTTCTGGCCCTCGAGCAGGTGCTCGGCGTCGATATCATGCTTGCGGATGCAGGTGCTGGTGACAAGAAACCTGACGGCACCTGGGTTTACCCCGGTGGCCGGCAACGCACGGGCGTCGTAGAGATCACCTCACCTCCAGCTGAGAGGCTGATGGGTACATGGGCGCGAGCTAAGAAGGCGGGGCAGCCGCAGGTCGAGAGTGGATCAATCCCTTTGCGCTGGAACCAGCTGGCAGAGGTGTGCGCCGAGATGCTCGCAGAGGACTGGGCCCGCGAGAACATCGACAAACTTCTGTCACAGTCGGCGGATGAGCGGCATCTCTTCCTTTTTGCGCGTTCGCACAAGGACGGCGGTCATCATTTCTACCGGTTGTCCGATTCGTATGATGATGGAGCAACGGAGCACGTCGAGGACCTTGTTCTCCCAGCGGGCATCTCGGACGTTTGGTTCCGGGGCCGGGCGCAGCGAGATCCTGAGTACCCACTAGGCCAAGCGACACTACGTTTGGCTAGATTCCAAGCAGGGTCGGGTTGGCAGCGTTACGTGGTGACGATCCAAGAACTGCACTTGCCCGCTCCCAATCGGCACATCGCTGACGACGAAATTCCCGCAGATCAACGCCGTCCGAAGAACCGAATGATCAACCCAGCCGTGGGCTGGGGCCTGGCTGAGATTTGAGCACAAGAAGGCGGAGGCAAATCAGCCATCTCTCGTATCTGACGACATCCTCATCTCCCGCAGACGCCGAGCGGCTCCCCGCGGAGCAAGTCGGTGTGGTGGGAGCAGAGAGTACCGCAGCCGGATGACGCTACCGGCCGACCGGCGGCCCACCCACGCCGATGCGTTCGGACCTGAGAGCATCGGAACCGTGATTAGCTACGAGCAGCGGCTGCGGGAACTCGCTGACGAATGGGCCGGGATTACTCGTGCGCAGGTCGGACAGTGGGAGAGCCGGCTGGATGAGTTAGCCCGGGAAACTTCTGAGATCAAGGCGGCCGGGCGGTGGCGTACCGGAAAACGGACGTTGCTAGAGGTTTTAGGAGTTCACAACCTTGAGGTAAAGCTCGTTGCATGCCTTGCCTGGATCTTGCGGCCCGAGGACCACCACGGACTGGGTGATCAGGTTGTTCGTGGGCTGTTCGACAGGCTTGGCTTACCCTTCGACACCGCGGCACCGGTACGGGTGACTGTAGAAGAGACGCGGTACACCCAGGATGGGACACGCACCCGCGCTGACCTTGTCGTGCGCGTCGGCGGTTCATGTGTCGTAGTTGAGGCTAAATACAACGCTAAGCAGCATGGCGACCAATGTGCTCGGCTCGTCAAACTCTGGGCGGACGAGGCAGCCACGTTCGTTTACCTGACAAGAGACGGTCAGGATCATGACGCCCCCTCTGGCTGGGTAACGCTGACCTGGCACGACATTGGAAAGCTCATGGCTCCGCTATTGAACGGCGCGTCGGCCGGCGCCCGAGACTTCTGGGAAACTCTAAACGGTGAAGGAATCACGATGCCGGACGACAAGACCAAGTTCTACCTGCGCCACCGGAGTCAGATCGAGGAATGGGCAGCCTTGCGCGACGAGGCAGTGAAGGAAGTTGAGGCCGCTGTCGAACTTGGCATGGACAGCATCGACCCCGCCATCCTCGCCAAAGCTGACTACGGCTGGACCTCTAACGCGGCCTACACGACGTATGAGCTAACTCGCCCTGCCTGGCAACTCGGTGCTTTACAGGCGACGATTGCACTGCAATGGCATGGACCGGGCCTGCTGATTGACGGCGACTCCACGTGGCCCTATGTTGGTGTGCGGATCTATCACGCGAAGAGTCTCGCGAAGGATCGGTTGGCGAAGCTCCTGACAGAAAGATTAGAGGAGCACGCCGTGAAGCTTGGCTGGAATCATTCGCAGATCGCACAGGGATGGCTGTGGTGGCGCTTTGTCAAGCCGACTGGCTCAGACGAGGAGCTGGAAAGCCTTACTGAGACTTGCCGCAACGCGGTCGAGGACGGCTGGAGGACGCTTTCCGGCCCACTCGATGAGATCTTCTTGGTTGAGACGGTCCAAACCGCCGAGACGGTCGGTGCCCTCCAGGCTTCCAACGCAGCCGAACCTCCTAAATCGTAGTGGCGCACTCACATGCCGCCGAGAGCGCTTCAGCCTTGGCGGAAGAGCCACGTCGAGCTCAGGCTCTCAGGATGAGCCCTCTTCGCCAGCGAGACGGACTCGCGCCCGGTCCACTAGATCTCGGTAGTTGGACCGAAATGGCTCGACCAACTCGCGCTCCAGCAGGGCGGAAAGGTTCCACAAAGCCACCTGCTCGCCATGATGCTCCGGCGGCAGGACGCGATCTGAATCCCCGCACCGGTGCAGCCAGTCGAACAGCACCAACGCCTCGCCGGAGGTCAGGCGAAGCGTGACTTCATGCTCATCATCTGGTGGCACGGGCATGAGGTTGCCAGCTGGGCCATGACCGTTCAACCGTTATCGCTAACAGAGGCGGACAGGAAACCTGAACGCGCTCATCTGCCGCAGATCGGGCGTCGCAGCGGATCGGCCTTGTTGCCGTGAAGTGGCACTTCGCCGTCAGGGTTCGCCATCAGACGCGCGTTTAGCCGCCGATGCTGGCGTTGCGGCGGCATGGAAACGGTCCTACTACATACCTCTACCGGGCCGGCAGGCCGGCCGACGCGCTACTCCTGTACGAGGCCACCCGAAAAGCCCTCATCAAGAACCTCGGTGCCGAGCCAGGACGACAGCTACGCGAGCTTCAGCGCCGGATCGTGCGTGTCGAGCACCCACCGGACCAGATTCGCCACTTGTCCTACGAAGTCCGTGTGAACGGTGAAGACATGCCGTGGACCGTCGGCGATCACCCCGCCCTGGACTTCTGCAACACCTACGCCGGCTGGCATCGAACCCTGCTGCCGGGCAACGACTGGCTCCCCACGTATCGAGCACTCGCGGTGTGGACCGGGTACGTGAACCTGATCGACGAAGCCGCAGTGAACCGCCTACTCGAGCAGGCGAAGTGGGATCCAGGACAAGCGGGGCGCCTCATCGAGGATGCGCTCGCGCTACGGAGCCATCTCTATCGCTGCCTCACCGACACCGATGACCAAGTGGCGTTCGGTGCCGTCGCACGCCATGCCGAGTCGGCGGCGCGCGCTATGACGTACACCTGGAACAACGCCGGGCGCGGCCGATGGCAACCGAATCCAGACAGCCACCTCCACCTGCCGACCCACGCCATCGCATGGAGCGCTGCGGAGCTTTTGGCCGATCCACGCCGATTCATCGTCCGTGCCTGCCCCAACCCTCGATGCGGTTGGCTGTTCCTCGACGAGACCGGCACACGCCGCCGATGCAACCTCGCGACGTGTGGCCAGCACGCTGACAGCTCTGCTCAATGACCAGCAACCGCAGCACCCCTGGCATACCTGCTGAGTCATCGCTCCGCCGGGGCCCGGCCGCTGGTTCTGACGCGGCCCCCACCCGGGCGACCCAGTCGGCAGCGTTTGGTCATGGAAAACTGCAGTCAGGCATGCAACCACCTTTTTGGCAAGCACGCTCAAGTAGCCGAGTTGAGTGCGTTCGAGGTGCGGGAGAGGTGATTATCGGTGCTCCGAATAGTGACACTGCCCTATTGAGGCGGTTCTCTCAGCTCACCACATCGAACTGCATGATCAAAAACTATCAATCCAACAGTCTGTGCAGTCTCTTTCCGCCCGGGATTCCCGCGAGCCCTAATTCAACTGAAGCCCGCGCCGAGAGGGCGGCAGGCGTTGCAGGACTTGGCTGAAATGCCGCGTGCACCAGACGATCGACTCCTGCAGCAACTAAGACCGGGACGGTGCGAAGCGTTGGTGCCAATGCGATAGAGTTCGACCTGCCTGTATGCATCACTAGGTTGCGCTGCTGGTACAGCCTACGAAATGCATCTGAGTAGTATGAGCGAACCCTCGAAAGAACGGCAGGGGGATTTTGATAGAGGGACCGCATTCGAGCTAGAGCGGCCATGTCGGCTGGCTGGGTTAGCTGCACATCTTTCCCCTGCGTCAGCAGGCCGTCCAGGAGGTCGAGGCGGTCCGTGACGGTAGGTTGCCCCTTAAGGCGATCACCGAATTCGCCACCAGCGGCTATTAAGACATCAACTATTTGCGTCATTTCAGCCCTCGGCCAACTGCATGCAACAATGCCAGCCATTCTATCGGCTGCACTGGCTCCGGAGTCGTCTAGTGGAGCAAGGAGGCCCTCCACAACTGCCCAGGTTGCTGCTACTGAAGCCCACGTGGTGGAGGTGCCTGCGCTGGCAAGTAGCTCAAAGGCGTCGTCCAGAGCTTCAGTGACGTCGGGGTAGGAGCGGCGCAAGAGAAGCTCATTCCGCTGTATCGATGGAACCACTACATCCTTACGCCAGCTCCGAAACGGCCGCCACCTGAGCGATTCCTCACCTCGGCCGACCAAAGCATCCGAGGCGGCCTCGACCTGAGCTGACGAGAGGCCAACAACGGTCCGAGCAGTCAGGCGGCGAACCTGGTCCTCGGCGGCCGAAATTGCACCGAATGGCTCACGTGCCTCAACCCGAAACCGTAAGGCGCCCGCTCCTTGGCGGAGTTTTGGCGTGCCGGTCCGGTGCGAGGCGCGTATTGCATGGAGGCTTCCCCATGATACGAAGTCATCACCAGCCGCGCTCACAACCTCCGCCGGAAGCTTCCGGAACGGGACAATAACGATGTAAGTGCTAGGAGAGCCATCCAAAACCTGGTCGACACTCATGAATGTCACGTTGAGTGAGATTTGGGTTGTTGGCCGGGCGTTGGCTGTCCGGAATGGACACAGCG
>NZ_JBNZCE010000030.1:0-123212 GCF_050589265.1 Actinoplanes sp. G11-F43 | reverse complement strand
GGCGCGAGACGGATGCCGGGCGCGAGACGGGCGGATGCTGCGGGACGGGGGTGGCCGGTGTCGCGGCTGCTGCCGGCGACGGTGCGGGGCGCGGCGTGGCATGGGCCCGAGTGCCGGCGATGTCGGCGGGAGTCCGCGGCGGGTTGCCGCTCTCCCGGAGGCGCCGAAGCTTCTCGGCATGGCGCCGCCGCAGACCCCAGTCACGGCGAATCTTGTGCTGACGACGAAACTCCGCACGATCCGGATCGTAATTACGGGCCTTGGTCCAATCCCGCATCGCAGCAGTTTGGGCCCGGCTGAACAACGACATCTGAGCCATACCCAAATTGTCCCGGACCCCGACCGCGAAGTGTAAGAAGTCGATCATGCCAAATAGCATTCCGGACCAGAACCAAAACGATCCACCGACACGATTCGGCCACCATCACGCCGCACCGGCCAAAAGAACGTCATCGACCTCTCATAGCCGCGATCCGGGCGTTCACCGTGACCACGGATGGCACGAGCGAACCGCAGCCCTCGGCGATGCGGACGGTTTCGGTTCGGGATCTGGCGACGGTCGAGCCGGTCTGGCGTCCGGGCCTCGACGCTCCACCGGCAGATGGCGTCAGTTCACTGTTCTCGCTGAGTTCGGGCGTGGCGGCGGCGGTCGAATGTCACCAGCATGGCCAGGACTGACAGGGCGCCGGCTGCGGTGGACGGCTCCCTCGATAGCTGTAGCAACCGGCCGATCAGGTAGCCCAGCATGGCTCCGGCCAGGCACAGCGCCAGGATCGCGGACCAGCCCGCGATGTTCAGGTGGGCGCTTCGGAGGAGGCGGAAAGCGCGGACGCGAGGACCGGCGGGACGGTAGCCGGCGTAGCGGTGGCGCATCGGTCAGTGGGCTCGGTTTCTCGGGTGGTTCTTGGCTGTTCGTTCGTTGCCGTGGCGGTAGTTGCCGGTCAGGCGGGCCATCAGCTCCTGCGGGTCGTCGTCCTCCACGTCCTGGAGGAAGCGGGCTGCGGCCTGGCCCCTCAACACGCCGGCGGGGCGACCGTGATGCTGGATCTCCACCTCGCCGTTCTTGCGGACGCGGTAGGTGAACCCTTCTGGTTTACCGGGCATCGTCGCATTCTCATCCCGGGCCGCCGGCCCCCGCCACCGGATTTCGGGGCGCTGAGAAATCTCGTACATCATGCAACCCTGGAGGGCGGCCTTCTCCTCTAGCTCTCGACGAGAGGAGTTCGGCTGGTGGATGCCGAATCGGAAGAGGGGTTCCGGGAGTTTGCCGGGGCCCGGTTCCAGCCGCTGCGGATGCTCGCCTATGTGACCTGCGGCGACTGGCAGGCGGCTGAGGACGCGGTGTCCGGGGCGCTGTCGCGGCTGTATCTGAGGTGGGATCGGGTGGCGTCTCCGGAGGCGTACGCCCGCAAGGCGGTGGTGCGTGCCGCGATGGGTGAGAAGCGGCGGCCGTGGCGGCGGGAGCACCTGGTGGGTGAGGCGTTTCCGGAGGTGGCGGCGCCGGACAGCTCCGGTGACGTGGATGAGCGGCTGCGGATGCGGGCGGCGTTGCGGCAGGTGCCGCCGCGGCAGCGGGCCGCCCTGGTGCTGCGGTTCCTGGAGGGCCTGAGTGTCGAGGAGACCGCCGAGATCCTGGGGTGTTCGGTGGGCACCGTGAAGAGCCAGACCAGCCGCGGCCTGGACACGCTGCGCACCGCGCTGTCCGCGGAGATCACCAACAGGGCGGAGAGGGGGGTGGATCATGTCGTATCGCATCGAGGACGTGCTTGAGTCCGTCGGGGAGGGCGGGCCGGCGCCGCGGACCAGCACCGCGGACATCATCGCGGGCGCGCACCGGATCCGGTCGCGGCGCCGGTGGGCGACCGCCGCGGGGGCGGGCAGCGCGGTGGCCGTGACGGTCGCGGTGATCGCGGGGCTGGGCGGTACGACACCGCGGGCGGCCACCCCGGAGCTGCCACCGGCCGCGACGCCGACCGCGTCGTTCACCGCGCCGTCGGCGGCCCGCAACTTCCAGCAGCCGAACGGGCTGGCGTTCACGGTGGCCGCGGCGCGGGCCGGAACGCTGCGGGTCGGGCCGGGCGCCACGGCGACGTTCGGCTACCAGCGGTTCCCGGTGTACCGGGATGGCGTGACACTGGAGGTGGACGGGGTCGCCTACCCGTATCCGGAGGCCACGCTCACCTTCTACCAGCCGGGGGTGTTCGACCGGCAGGCGTTCGGGAAGCCGGAGGGGGCGCGGGGACAGTACGGCCCGGAGAAGCGGCTGACCATCATGGGCCGGGCCGGGTTCGAGCGTGCGGTCACCTACCGGCTGCCGGATCTGGCGGACATGCGTGCCAAGCTGCGGGCGAACCCGAAGCTGAACATCAACGACCCGAGCATCAGGACCGAGAGCTTCAGCCGTACGGCGTTCGCCTGGCAGTTCGACGGAAGGTCCTGGGCGACGTTCGTGCCGAACACCGGCCGGGAGCCGTTGAGCCGGGCGGATTCGCTGGCGATCGTGGAGGCGCTGATGCCCGGTGCGCAGACGCCGGCGGTCGCCCCGTACACGATGGGCTGGCTTCCGGCCGGATGGTCGGCGACCGCCGTGGACCGGGAACCGACCGACGTGGTGTCGCGGGTCTTCTTCGACGATCGGCCGCCGGCCGGCCGGGAGCTGGCGACGTCGCTCGACGACTATCCGGCCGGTGGTGTGCTGACGATCTGGGCGGGCGATCCGAAGGACACCGACGCCCCGGCCGCGGGCGAGCCGATGAAGTGTGTGGACGTCAACGGCTACTGCACGATGCTGCTCGGGGACGGGTATTTCGCCGAGTTCGAACGGCACGGCCGGGGTCTGTCGATGGATCAGGTGCGCCGGATCCTCCGGTCGCTGAAGGTCACCACGATCAGCGACCGGAGCACCTGGAAGCCGGTTCAGTCGCGGTTCTGAACGGCTCGCGCGGACAGTGCGGTCACCCGGTCCCAGTCGCCACCGGCGATCAGTTCCCGGGTGACCATCCACGAGCCGCTGACCTGGTCGACAGCCGGGATCGCCAGGTAGTCGGCCAGGTTGGCGGCGGTCACCCCGCCGGACGGCACGAAGCGCATGCCGGGGAACGGGGCGGACAGCGCGGCGATCCAGGCGGGGCCGCCGAGCAGCCCGGCCGGGAAGAGTTTCACCCGGTCCAGGCCGAGCGCGACGGCGGCCATCAGGTCGGTGGGGGTGGCGACGCCGGGCAGGATGTCGACGCCGTGATGCCGGGCCCGTTCGACGACGGCGGCGGACAGGCCGGGGCAGACGATGAACTCGGCTCCGGCGTCGACGACCTGGTCGACGTGTTCCGGAGTCAGCACCGAGCCGGCGCCCACCCGTACCCCGTCCAGGGACCGGGCCCGCCGGATCCCGTCCAGGCCGGCCGCCGTCCGCAGGGTGATCTCCATGGTGTCGATGCCGCCGGCCAGCAGCGCCGCACCCAGGGGTTCGGCCTGGTCGGCACGGTCCAGCACGACCACCGGCAGAATCCTCGTCATCGGTGTACCTCCCCATCGCATGCACTGTGCAGGTCGGCGCGGGTGGGCAGGCCCTCCCAGTCGCCGGGCACGGTGACCACCCGGCCACCGGCGGCGTTGGCGGTGGCCAGGCAGTCCTCGATGCTGCCGTCCTGGCACAGTTCGGCCAGGTAGCCGGCGACGAACGCGTCCCCGGCACCGACCGCGTCCACCACGGCGCGGGGCCGGGACGGAGCGTGGACCACCGTGCCGCCGCGGTGGGCGACGGCCCCGCGCGCCCCGAGTTTGAGCACCACCGTCGCCGGGCCGAGTGGGTTCAGGGCGGCGCCGTCGTCCTCGGTGGCCGGCCGCCCGAGCAGCAGCGACGCCTCCTCCAGGCCGGCGAACAGCAGGTCGACGCCGGACAGCAGACCGGTCAGGACGGCCCGCGCCTCGTCGTCGCTCCACAGCGTGCGCCGGTGGTTGACGTCGAACGACACCAGCGTCCCGGCGGCCCGCGCCGCCGCTATCGCGTGCGCCACGGTCTCCCGTGGTCCGGGCCCGAGCGCCGGGGTGATCCCGGTCAGGTGCAGCACCCGGGCCGCCGCGATCACCGCGGGTGGGACGTCGCCGGGCGTCATCCGGGAGGCGGCACTCCCGGTTCTCAGATAACGGACCCGATGGGGTACGCCGTACCGAAGCTCTTTGACCATCATCCCGGTCGGGGCGCCGGGATCGGCCTCGGCCAGCACGGTGACACCTTCGGCCCGGATCTCGCGCCGGACGAGGGTGCCGAGCGCGTCGTCGCCGAGCCGGCTGATCCAGGTGGCGGGCACACCGAGGCGGGACAGGCCGATCGCCACGTTGGATTCGGCGCCGCCCATGCCGATCGGCACGGTCCCCCGGACCAGCCCGTCGGCGGGCACCGTGAGCAGCGCCATCGTCTCGCCGACCGTGACGACGCTCATCGGGACCCCATCCGCAGCATCACCTTGCCGCCGCCACCGGCCGCGGCCCGGTCCAGGGCCGCCGCGGCGTCCGGCAGGTCGTAGCTGGCGCTGATCAGCGGTTCCAGGTCGAGCCCGGCGCCGAGGGCCCGGACCGCGCCGGTGATCTCGTCGGCGAACCGGTACGACCCGATCCAGGTGATCTCCCGGGTCACCAGGTCACCGAGGGCGGCCGGGGCGGGTGCGCCGGGCAGGTTCCCGACCTGGATCAGGGTGCCGCCCCGGGCGGTGGCCCCGAGCACCGCGCCGAGAGCGGCGGGCACCCCGGACGCCTCGAACACCAGTGGGGCGTCGGACGGCAGGGTGTCGCCGGCGCGCAGGTTCAGGACGGTGCCGGCGCCGAGCGCGCGGGCGATCCCGAGCGGTGCGGGCGCCACGTCGGCGGCGGTCACCGTGCCGGCCCCGGCGAGCTTGAGGGCGGCCACCACCAGGCAGCCGATCGGGCCGGCGCCGTTGACCAGCACGTCACGGCCCCGGACGTCACCGGCGCGGGAGACCGCGTGCATGGCGACGGCGAGTGGTTCGGCGAGAGCCCCGTGCCGGGTGGAGACCCCGGCCGGGAGCGTTCGCAGCTGGTCGGCGCGCACCACGATCGCTTCGGCGAATCCGCCGTCGGTGTGCGGGTCGAAGGCCGCCGACCCGAGGTAGCGGACCCGGGTGTTGAGGTTGTCACGCCCTTCGAGGCGGTCGGGCAGCTCGCCGACGGGGGTGGCCGGGTGCACTGCGGCGTACGTACCCAATAAGTCGGTGGAGACGCCCGGGCCGACGGCGGTGACCTGGCCGGCGACCTCGTGTCCCAGGATCAGCGGGTGTTCGAGGGTGGCGGTGCCGGAGGCGCCGTGCGCGTAGTAGGAGACGTCCGATCCGCAGATGCCACCCCACTCGACGGCGACCCGGACCTCGCCCGGACCGGGCTCCCGCACGGTGATCGTGTCGACCCGGACATCGCGGGGGCCATGAACCACGACGGCCTTCAGTGCACCTTTTTCACCCTGGCTTCGAGCCTGAGCGTCGAGGTTCCCCGGCTGCCGCCCGGCCTGCCCGTCCTCGCCGTCTTGGAAAAGGTTCATCGGGCGTCCTCCAGGGCGACCAGGTCGCGGCCGCGGGTCTCGGGCGACAGCAGGGCGGCGACCAGGGTGATCGCGGAGTAGGCGATCAGCATGGCGGCGATCGGCCACCAGTGCCCGGTCCAGGCGGTGAGCGCGGCCGCGGTGACCGGCCCGATCGCGGTGGCCAGAATACCGCCGATCTCCTTGGCCAGGGCGAGTTGCGTGAACCGGTTCCGGGCGCCGAACAGCTCCGCCATCGTGACGCTCTCCAGGGAGAACAGGCCGAGCACGCCGACGTTCAGGCCGAGGATCATGCCGGCCATCAGGCCCAGCGTGCCGCCACCGGTGATCAGCAGCATCATCGGCACCGCGAAGATCATGGTGGCGACGGTGAGGCCGATGTAGACCGGGCGGCGGCCGACCCGGTCGCCGAGCATGCCGACCAGCGGCACGGTCGCGAAGCCGAGCAGCGAGCCCCAGACGATCGCGGTGGTCGGGACGCTGCGGTTGACGGCCATGTCGGTGGCGATGTAGCCGACCAGGAAGGTCTGCACCAGGCCGGAGTTGCCGGCCTGGCCCAGCCGCAGGCCCAGGGCCAGCAGGAACGAGCGGCCCTTGCGTTCCTTGAGCCCGGCCTCCAGGACCGGTCGCTCCTCGACGCGGGCCTCGCGCTCCTCGAAGACCGGGCTCTCCTTCAGGTTCCGGCGCATCCACACCGCGAAGATCATCAGGAGGAAGCTGAGCAGGAACGGCAGCCGCCAGCCCCAGCTGAGCAGCTGCTCCTCGGTGAGCACCGCCAGCAGGATGGCCCACAGGCCGGAGGCGGCCAGGGTGCCGGAGTTGGTGCCGAGCGACACCAGCGAGGAGATCACGCCGCGGCGGCGCGGTGGGGCGTACTCGGCCAGCATGACGGTGGCGCCGGCGATCTCCGCGCCCGCGCCGAAGCCCTGGACCAGGCGCAGCACCACCAGCAGGATCGGCGCGAGGATGCCGATCGTCGCGTAGGTGGGCAGTACCCCGATCAGGGTGGTCGACGCGCCCATCATGGCGATGGTGATGAACAGGACCCGCTTGCGGCCGATCCGGTCACCCATCCGGCCGAAGTAGACCGCGCCGGCCAGCCGGGCGACATAGCCGACGCCGTACGTGGCCATCGCCGCGATCAGGCCGATGGCCGGGCTGACGTCGGGGAAGAAGATCTGGTTGAAGACGATGGCGGCGGCCAGCGAGTAGAGCTGGAAGTCCATGAACTCCATCGCGGTGCCGAGCCAGCCGGAGACGGCGGCGCGGGTGAGGTCCTTGGTGCTGCGCTCGGGCACCTTCGACGTCGATATATCGGACATGTTCACTCCGTTAGAGGGATTCGTCCTGCACGCAGGGCTGGCAGCCGGGCCGCCACGGAACGGATCACGGGAAGATCGGCGGCGCCCACCAGACGGAGCTGGGCGGCCACCAGGTCGATGTCGCTCGGCCCTCGGTCCCACGTACCGGCCAAGGGCTCTTTCAAGGGGTCGTCGGGCGCACGGTCCGGGTGGGTGGCGTGCACCCAGCCGGCCAGGGCCAGTTCGAGCACCGGGGAGGTGGTGGCGCGCAGCACGCCGAACCACCGTTCCGGAAGTTTCCGGGAGCCGTCCCCGGCGATCTGGCGCAGCGAGTGCCGGATGCCCGGGTTGGCGAAACGTTCGACCAGATCATCGGCGTACGCCATCGGGTCCGGCCCGCCCGGCGGCAACGTCGGGGCGACCTCGGCGGCGAGCTGCCGGACCAGGGCCGGGCCCCACCCGGTGGCCATCGTGTCGGCGACCGTGCCCAGCCCGGCGGCCAGGCCGAGGTAGGCCAGCGCCGAGTGCGCGCCGTTCAGCAGCCGCAGCTTGGTCAGCTGGTAGGGCGCGACGTCGGCGACGATCAGCGCGCCGTCGTGCTCCCACGGCGGCCGGCCGGCGGCGAACGCGTCCTCGATCACCCACTGCCGGTACGGTTCGGCCACCACCGGCACCTCGTCGCGGAAACCGAGCAGCGCGGACGCCTCCTCGACGTCGGCGGGCGTGGTGGCCGGGACGATCCGGTCCACCACCGTCGACGGCCAGGTCACCGCGGTGTCCAGCCAGTCCTCGTCCACGCTCTCCGTCATCGCCGCCCGGACCGCGGCCCGCAGGACCGCGCCGTTCGCCGCCATGTTGTCGCAGGACATCACGGTCAGCGGCGCGCCACCGGCCCGATGGCGTGCGATCAACCCGTCGGCGACGGCGGTCACGACCGGACCGTCCGCGAGGTAGCCCTTCTCGGTGATCGTCAGCGTGACGATCCGGACATCGGGCGAGGTCATCAGCTCGCGCACCCGGGCCGCGTCGTCGCCCAGGTGCAGGGTCTCGGACAGGGCGTGACACACCCGTACCGAGGGATCTCCCGGCCCCCGGGTGAGGACCGCGTAGCGGTTGCCCTGGGCGCGCAGCGCGTCGACGGTGGCCCGGGAGCGGGGCGCCACCGCCGTGATCGTCCAGTCGGCGGACACGTTCTCGGTCCAGACCGCCTGGTGGGCGCGGTGGAAGGCGCCCAGGCCGAAATGCAGGATCCGCTTCATGGTCACCAGTCGTGCACGGAGCCGTCGAGCCGGCGGGCGACCGGCAGATATCTCGCCTGGTAGGGGAAGCGCGCCGCCACCTCGTCGTCGTATTCGACACCGAGACCCGGCGCGTCCGACGGGTACAGCATGCCGTTCTCCAGGCGGGGGCTGCCGCGGAACACCTCGTACGTCTCCGGGGTGTGGCCCATGTGCTCCTGGATGCCGAAGTTCGGCACCGTGATGTCGACGTGCACGGCCGCGGCGGTGGTCACCGGGGACAGGTCGGTGGCCCCGTGTGAGCCGGTGCGCACCTGGTAGAGCGCGGCCAGGTCGAAGATGCGGCGCAGGTGGGTGATGCCGCCGGCGTGCACGACGGTGGTGCGCACGTAGTCGATCAGCTGCTCGGTGATGAGTTCCTTGACGTCCCAGATCGAGTTGAGCACCTCACCGGTGGCGATCGGGGTGGTGGTGTGCTGCCGGATCAGCCGGAACGCCTCCTGGTTCTCGGCCGGCGTCGGGTCCTCCATCCAGAACAGCCGCAGCTCCTCGACGCTCCTGCCGAACCGGGCCGCCTCGATCGGGGTGAGCCGGTGGTGGATGTCGTGCAGCAGGTGGAAGCCGAACCCGAACCGCTCACGGACCTTCGCCAGGTAGCCGGGCGCGAAGTCCAGGTAGGCCTCGGTGCTCCAGGCCTGCTCGTCGGGCAGCGCGGTGGCGGCCGGCTCGTAGAGCCCGCCCTTGCGCACGCCGTAGCTGCCGCTCAGGCCGGGCACCGCGGCCTGCGCCCGGATGGCCTGGAAACCCCTCTCCTGGTACGCGGCCACATCGTCGAGCAGCGACTCCACGTCGTGGCCGCTGGCGTGGCAGTAGACCAGCACGCCGTCCCGGGAGCGCCCGCCGAGCAGCTGGTAGACCGGCATGCCGGCGACCTTGCCCTTGATGTCCCAGAGCGCGACGTCGACGGCGGCGACGGCGGTCATGGTGACCGGGCCGCGCCGCCAGTAGGCGCCCCGGTAGAGGTACTGCCAGGTGTCCTCGATGCGGTCCGGGTCGCGGCCGATCAGCAGGGGCGCGAGGTGGTCCTCGAGGTAGGCGGCGACGGCCAGCTCCCGGCCGTTGAGGGTGGCGTCGCCGAGGCCGGTGACGCCGTCGGACGTGGTGATCCGCAGAGTCACGAAGTTTCGGCCGGGTGACGTCACCAGCACCTCGACACGTTCGATCGTTGCCACCGGATTTCCCCCTCGTTACTTGTACGCAGATGCTTGTATACAAGTCCCGGTCGGCCAGTTAGTCAAGAGTTAGGGGTCGCCTATGCTGGGAACCGTGTCGAACCGGAAGACGGTGTACGCCACCCTGCGCCGCAAAGTCCTCACCATGGAACTGCCGCCCGGAGCGTCCCTCAGCGAGAACGAACTGGCCGCGGCCCTCGGCGTCAGCCGCACCCCGGTCCGCGAAAGCCTGATCCTGCTCGCCGAAGAAGGCCTGGTCCAGGTCTTCCCCAAGGTCGGCTCATTCGTCTCCCGCGTCGACCCGGTCCGGGTGGCCGACGCCCAGTTCCTGCGCGAGGCCGTCGAACTGACCGCCCTCGACGACCTGCCCACCCCCCTGGACCCGGCCCTGCTCGCCGCCCTGGAGGACAACCTGCGCCGTCAGGACACCCCCGGCATCACCAACGAGGAGTTCTTCGCCCTGGACGAGGACTTCCACCACGGCCTGCTGCGGCTGAGCGGCCACGGCGCGGCATGGGCCACGGTGAGCGCCGCGAAGGGCCACCTGGACCGGGCCCGCCGCCTGGGCCTCCAGGAGGCCAGCCCACCCACGGCGAACGCCTCCCAGCACCGCGACATCCTCACCGCCGTCCGCTCCGGTGACCTGCCGGCCGCCCGCTCAGCGATGCGCCGGCACCTGCGCGCGGTCTTCGCCGACGTGGAACGCATCCAGCGACGCTCCCCCGAACTCTTCGCCTCCAACGAGGGCCCCACCCCGGTCCGCCGCAGCGTCGTCGTCTGGGACTGACCGCCGGGTCGGCGACGCCGGCGACCGGATCGGCCCTCCCGGTGGGGCGCCGGTTTCCAGGGTCGAGGGCATGCGGGAAAGGCCGGGCCCACGGGGGCCCGGCCTCTCTCGCCTACCTGATGTCAGACCTTGTACGTCGAGATGGTCTGGTTCAGCTCCTCGGCCATCCGGGCCAGTTCCTGCGCGGTCGCCTGGGTCTCGGTGGCGCCGGTGGCGGTGGCGTTGGCGGCCTCGGCCACACCGGAGATGTTGCCGGCGATGTCACCGGCGCTGGCGGACGCCTCGCTGACGTTGCGGGCCATCTCGTTGGTGGTGGCGGTCTGCTCCTCGACGGCCGCGGCGATGGTGGCCGCGTAGTCGTTGATCCGGGCGATGACCTCGGTGATGTCGCCGATGGCGAGCACCGCCTGCTCGGTCTCCTCCTGGATGGCGCCGATCCGCTTGGTGATGTCGTCGGTGGCCCGCGACGTCTCCTGGGCGAGGTCCTTGACCTCGGAGGCGACCACGGCGAAGCCCTTGCCCATCTCACCGGCGCGGGCCGCCTCGATGGTGGCGTTCAGGGCGAGCAGGTTGGTCTGCTCGGCGATGCTGGTGATGGTCTGCACCACGCTGCTGATCTCGGCGGACGACTTGCCCAGCTTGGCGACGATGTCGTTGGTGCGCTCGGCGGTCTGCGCGGCCTGGGTGGAGACGGCCGCGGCCTGGGTGGCGCTGGTGGCGATCTCGCGGATGGCGACGCCCATCTCGTCGGCGCCGGCCGAGACGGTCTGCACGTTCTGCGAGACGATGCCGGCGGCGTCGGAGACGGTGCCCGCCTGGGCGGAGGTCTCCTCGGCGGCCGACGACATCTGCACCGACACGGCGGACAGTTCCTCGGAGGCGGCGGCCACGTGGTGGGCGTTGTCGGCGACCTGGCGGACCATGTTCGCCATCGACGCGGTGGACTCGTCGAGGGCCTTGGCGAGCACGCCGACCTCGTCCTTGCCGGTCAGGCCGGTGCGCTGGGTGAGGTCACCGTCGTGGACGGCGGTGAGCACCTCTACACAGCGGGCCAGCGGGCGGGTGATCAGGCGGGCGATGCCCATCGCGGCGAGCACGCCGATCACCAGGCCGGCGATGATCAGGGAGATGACCAGCGTACGGGCGGTCTCGTAGGCGGCGGTGGCGGCGTCGTTCTCGTCCTTGGCGTTCTCGATGGTCTGCGTGGAGAGGATGTCCATCGCCTCGCGGGCCTGGTTGACCAGTGGATCGACCTGGTCGGCCCGGACCTTGGCGACCTGGGCGTCCTTGCCGGCCCGGCTGAGCGGGAGCAGCGTGTCGTTGGTCAGTGTCACGTACTGCGACCAGGCGGCGTCGAAGTCGGCGAGCGCGGCGACCCGGGTGGGCCCGAGGTCGTACGACTTGTACTTGGTCTCGACGTCGGCGAGCGTCTTCAGGTCCTTCTCGATCGCCGCCTCGGCGTCGTCCATGATCGAGGCGCTGTCGGTGCTGAAGTGGTTGAGCGAGTCGATGCGGACCCGGTTGAAGGCGTTGCGCATCTCGGCGATCGTCTCCAGCTGGAGCGTGCCGGTGTAAACCTCGTCGGTGCCGTTGTTGATGTCCGACATCTTCACCGTGGCGTATGACGAGACACCTGTGCCGATGGTCGCAACCACGAGGACTGCCGACAGGATCTTCGTGCCGACCTTCCGGTCCCCGAACCAGCCCATCATTCGAATTTCACCCAACTCTCCAAGTGGCGGCCCCGAATGTCACGGCCACGTCTGAGAGCTACTTCGGACGAAACGGCGGCGACTACAGCTCCGCCGGAAAAGCGCACCGAATTACAACTTTCCGAGCCGCTCCGCCTCGGCCCGCGCCTCCGCGACGATGGCGTCCGCCTGCTCCTGGGCGAGACCGAGGATCCGCTCCACCTGCGAGCCGAGGCCGGCCACCGAGGGCTTGCCCGGCGCGGAGGAGAGCGGCGGCGGCGCGGGGGCGACCAGGTCACGACCGCCGGACCGGCTCGGGAAGGCCAGGAGCACCAGCCCCACCGCGGCGACGGCCAGCCCCGGCACGATGGCCACCTCACCGGCCAGCGCCCCGCCGGCCACCCCGGCCCCGGCACCGAACAGCGGCAACGCCCAGCGATTCATGCCGGGCATGCTAACGCGCCCGCGCTCCCGCTGGTCCGGAGGCGCCCGCGCTCCCGCTGGTCAGGGGGCGTACGCGCGAACCTCCGCGCCCCGGGTGGTGAGCAGACGGCCGCCGGCGGGCACCACGTGCGTACGCAATCCGGTGTAGGTGTTCCGGAGTCTGACGACCTTGCCGCCGGCCGGGGTGAGGACGGTGAGGGCGCCCTTGCCGGTGAGGACGTAGAGCAGGCCGCCGGCCCGGACCGGATCGCGCGGGGTGGTGAGGGCCCGGGTCCAGGCCAGGCGGCCGGTCCCGGCGTCGTAGGTGTTGACCCGGCCGGCCGACGCCACGTAGACGCGCCGGCCGTCGGCGGCCAGGTCGCCGGCCTCTTTGGGGATCCGCCAGAGCCGGCTGCCGTCGGTGGCCGAGCGGGCGCTCAGCCCGCCGTCGCCGGTCAGGTAGAGGTGGGTGCCGTCCGGGTTGGCAGCGACCGCGGTGACCCGGGTGCCGGTGCCCCAGACGGGGGTGCCGGTGGTGATCCGCCCGGCCCAGGTCTCGGCCTTGCCGGTGGTGCGCCGCAGCAGGACGGTGCCGGCGGCGGAGACCGGGCCGGCCAGCACCTCGTTGTGATGGGTCCAGAGCGGGGTGCCGTCGTCGAGCTGGTGGGCGGTGACGGCGTGCCGGGCGTCGTCGCAGGTGCCGCACTCGCCGGAGGTGACGATGACGCCGGCGTCGGCGATGGCGGTGTCGGCGGTCCAGGCGGCGGTGCGGCGCCAGCGCTGGGCGCCGGTGGCGGCGTCGAGGGCGATCAGGGCGCTGTCGTAGGAGCTGGCCGATTCGCAGGCGGTACTGGCGACGAGCACGAGCCCGCCGGCCACGATCGGCCCGGCGGTGATCAGGCCGGTGCCGGCGTGGTGCCACAGCCGTCTGCCGGTGCCGGCGGCGTAGGCGGCCACTCCCCCGCCGTCGAGCAGGTAGACCCGGTCGCCGACGGCGCGGGGGCCGGCCGGGGCGGGTTCGCAGCCGGGCCGGGCGGCGGCGGGGCGGACGGTCCAGCGGGGCTGGAGCCGGTCGACGGTGGACGCGTTGACGCCGGTCTCGGCGGGGTTGTAGCGGGTGTTGCCGGGGCCGTAGCCGTCATGCCCCCACGACGCGGCGCCCAGGACGGCGATCGTGGCGATAACCCCTGCTTTCAGCATGTCTTGATGATGACATTAAAGTCTGTTTTAGGTGTTTTCATGCACTAATGGAGGGGCAACTGTGCTGATCGGCGCGTCCATCGCGGCCGAGGACCTCGAGTTCTACGAGCCGCTCTTTCCCGGCAACGACATCATGCGGATCTTCCCGGTCCGGGTCACCATCGACGGCGAGCCGCTGCGGGTGCTCCCGCCCTGGTCGGACACCCGTCTGGAGTACTGCCGGCGCAACGGCACGATCCCGTTCCTGAGTTGCAAGGTCGACGGCCGGCCGGGCGGGCTGGAGCGGGTCCGCCGGCAACTGGAGGACATGCCCGGCTGGATCGACCGGATCTACCTCACCGACCGGCACGAACCGGAGGGTGACCTGCCCGGCGGGCCGGCCGGGTTCCACCGCGACTTCGGCCGCTTCCTGGACATGGTCGACACCCTGCCGGCGGCGATCCGGAAGCGGATCAGCTGCGGGCCGGTGCTCACCCAGACCTGGACCGAGAACCCGAACAGGGGCGACTTCAACTACCGGACGTACGATCCGGGTACGGGTGACTTCCTCGGTGTCGACTGCTACGTCCCGGCGGGCACCCGTGAGTGGGTGATGAGCCCGGAGCGGCTGCCGAAGCCCGCCGCGTTCCTCAAGCACGTCAAGGCGTACGAACACGGTCCTCGTGACGCCCGTCCCCGGATCATCCCCGAGCTGGGCCTGATCGGCATGCCCGCGGACACCGACGGCTCGGTCCGCGCCCAGTGGATCAAGGGGGTGCACGAGGAGCTGTCGACCTGGCATCCCGGTGCGCCCGGCTGGGCCCGGAAGTGGGGCATGCTCGGCTGGATCTGGTGGAATCAGCGGGGCAAGAACACCGGCGCCGTCCGCGGCATCGGCGGCCGTCGCGACTTCCCGCTGGACGACCGGACCGTGGACGGCGACACCGTGATCAAGCTGAACCCGCCGAAGCCGCTGCGGATGTTCAACGCGCTCTGGACGGCCCAGCACTCGCCACGGCCACCGGCCCACCCGCACCACGCGACCGGGCTGTCACCGGCCGATCTCTGACGGGCGGGCCGCCCGTCCGCGGCCTGCCCGTCCCTCAACGGCCCAGCGCGGTGTTCAGCGCCGCGCCGATGCGCTGTTCGGCCGCCTCCCGGTCGCCGATCCCCTCGTTCTGGGCCAACTCCTCGGTGAGGAACGACATCGCCTTCTGCAGCAGCCGCTTCTCCCCGGGCGAGATGCCGGTGGTCTCCTGCCGGGTCCAGAGGTTGTGCACCACGTGCGCGGTGTGCCGCAGGTCGCTGCTGGCCAGCAGTTCCTCGTACCGCTTGAATCGCCGTGACCAGTTGCCGCTGAAGTCCTCGTCACTGTGGACCAGCACGGCCAGCACCTCGTCGACCTGTTCGGCGCCGAGCAGTTCGCGGATCCCGATCATCTCCACGTTGTCCACCGGCACCGAGATCGTCATCGGATTGGTCAGTGTCGTGAGGGTCACGAATTCGGTGGGCACCCCCTTCACCTCCCGGAAGAACCGTTCGGTGACGCTCACCGCCCCGTGTCGGGGGTGAACGAGGGTACGGCCGACTTCGAGATTCACCGGGTGTATCCATTCCTGTTCGCACGGTCCGCCGCGCCAGCGGTTCCGGGAGACTACCGGATCTGTCAACTCACGCCTCTTTACAATGAAAACCGTTTCCAACAAGATCAGCGCATGCGAAAACGAACAGCCACGCTGGCCGTGCTCGGCGTCGTGCTGGCCACCGTCCTGGCGCCGGCCACCGGAGCCACCGCCGCCGAGGGCCCCGCCCCCGAACCCCGCGAACACCGGATCATCGCCGGCGTGCACACCGACGCCGTCTCCACCTTCCTCGACGACGGCAGACTCGCCCTCGCGACCAAGGCCGACGTGGCCGAGGGCAACGGCACCCGGTTCGACCCGGCCGGCATCTGGTTCCACCTGACCGACGACGCGAAGACCACGGTTCCGGCCGGATACGAGTTCATCGCCCCACCCGGCAGCCCGGCCTGGATCGCCCCCGAGTCCAACCCCGGCGCCGGCCTGCTCTGGCCCGGCTTCTCCACCGAGTCCACCCCGGACATCACCGGCACCACCTTCACCCTCACCGAACTGGACGGGCCGGGCAGCCTGGAACTGTTCACCGCCGCCGGGTTCGGTGGCGTCAAACGGCTGTGGTCGTCGGACGAGGACGCCTTCCGCGCGTTCTCGGTCGGGCGCACCCACATGCACGCCAACTGGGCGTTCACCGCGGCCGGCACGTACCGGATCGGGGTCGAGGCCGCCGCCGGCGGGCAGACCGCGCACGCCACCTACACCTTCGTGGTCGGCGGCCTGCCCACCGCCACCGCCACCAGCACCGCGCTGACCACCTCCACCGCCGCGATCGTGGCCGGCGAACGGGTGCGGCTGGACGCGACGGTCACCCCGGCCGACGCCCCCGGCTGGGTGGAGTTCGCCGACGGCGACACCGTCCTCGGGCACATCGCGGTGTCCGGCGGGCGGGCCGCGCTCGACGTGACCACCCTGCCGCTGGGCAACCGGGCGCTGACCGCCCGGTTCGTGCCGCACGTGCTGAACCACTTCACCCGCTCGGCATCCCCGCCGGTGCCGGTGACGGTGACCGAGAGCGCCGGCGGCGAGGTCTTCGGGATCACCGGGCTGGCTGATCGTTATCAGACAGGCGACCAGATCGACCTGGGCGTCACCGGAGCCACCCTGCGCGACGGCGACACCTGGCGGTGGCTGATCCGGCCGGCCGGCATGACCACCTCGTTCGCCGCCGGGAGCGAGGCCCGCTACCGGCGCGACGCCACCTCGGGCCTGAACGGGTCGTCGATCCGGGTGCAGATCCGCGACGCCGCCCGGGTGGTGGTCCAGCAGAGTGACTGGCTGACCATCAACGTGGACGGCGTCAACGTCGGCACCGGCGAGAGCGTCACGGTCACCGGCTGGCGGGACGCCTACAACGGCGATCCGGTACGGGTCACCGTCGCGCACCGGGCCCTCACCGCCGGGGAGACCGGCCGGTGGATGACCCGCTACGTGCCCAGCGGCACCACGTGGGCGCCGGTGTCCGAATACGGTCACCCGCAGCAGGTGCCGGGCACCACCGACCAATGGTTGATGGACACCGCGTGGCTCAACTCGATCGAATGGGCGTACGAGATCGCCGGCGCTGACGGCACGATGCTGGGCCGTTCCCCGGCTTACCTGTCGCAGATCGGTAACCGCGAGTTGCAGCTCTCCGGGATCCGCACCGTCTACCGCGCCGGCGACACCCTCCGCGCGGAGTCGTCGCTCTATCCGCCCCGCGACGACGTCACCTACCGGTGGCAGATCGCCGGCGGCGCCGACCTCGGCACCGGCCCCACCCTGGAGCTCCCGGTCACCGCCGACCTCGACGGCCAGTCTCTCTACCTGGCCGCCGTCGACGCCACCACCGGCATGCACATCGCCGGAGCCCAGCAGCTGCTGCGCGTCACCGACAGCGCGCCCGGCGAGCAGCTGCTCTTCCTGGACTCCCTGGCCGGGCACTACCACCAGGGCGACACCATCCGGCTGAACGCCTCCGCCGACCCGGCCGCCAGTGACACCGACGTCCTGAAGTGGCGCTGGCAGCGTCCCGACCAGCAGAGATTCACCACGATCGACAAACCCACCGATGGCGTACGCGCGGAGCAGGCCCTGGACGGCACCCAGGTGGTGGCCGAACTGTACTCGGCCGCCGGCACCCTGCTGGCCACCAGCGAACCGGCCACCATCCACGTCGACGACCACGGCGCGGCCCCGCAGCAGAAGGTGACGGTCGACGGCCTGACCGCCACGGTGAACCCGCCGTCGGTGCTGACCCGCTGGGAGTGGTGGCAGCAGCGGCCCGGCTCGGACACCCTGGAACTCATTCCGGGCCAGAACGGCCCGGAATTGTCGGAGCACCCCGGCCCCGGCACCACCGTGGTGGCCCGGCTCACCTTCGACGACGGCCGCGAATACGTCGAGTCGGCGCCGACGGTCCTGCCGGACAGCTCGCTGACGGTGTCCGGGATGGCCGCCGAATACCGGCCCGGCGACACCGTCACCCTCCAGGCGGTACAGACGCCGCGCGGGCCGGAGACCGCGCATGAATGGCTGGTCAAGGCGCCCGGGGCGGATGCCTTCACCCCGGTTCCGGGTGAGACCGGCGACTCCTACACCTTCACCGCCGCGCGTACGCTGCACGGCGCCCAGTACCGGGTGAAGCTCGCCGGCACCACCAGCCCCGCGGTGACCCTGACGGTGACCGAACCCGAGCCGTCCGGGGAGGCGGCCAAGACGATCACCGCGACCATCGACGAGACCGAGGGCGCCCTGGTGATCAGCGTGGACGCCGCCGACCGGGCGGTGGTCCTGCCGGACGCGGCCCTGAACAGCTCCGGCGACCGGTGGGAGAGCACCGGCGCGCTGAAGCCGGTGACGGTCACCGACACCCGCGCGGCCGGCCCCGGCTGGACCGCCTCGGGACACGTGGCCGACGGATTCCGGGCCCCCGACGGCAGCTCGTTCCCGGGCGGTCACCTCGGCTGGACCCCGCAGGTGCTCTCGCAGAGCACCGCCCAGGGTGTCCAGCCCGGCCCGGCCTCCCCCGGTCTGGCCGAGCCGGCCCAGCTGGCGAAGGCCCCCGCCGGAGCCGGCCGGGGCACCGCCCGCCTGGACGCCGAACTCCAGCTGAGCGTCCCGACGGACACCGCGCCGGGCACGTACACCGCGACGTTGACCTTGACCGCGATCTAGGGGCCTGGGTGCCGTGTGGCGGATCGTGCGGGAGCGAGACGAGGTCCACCACACAGAACCTAGCCCTGCCCGGCGGTGGCCGGGGACCGCATCGCCGGCCCGGCCACCGTGTAGGCGACCAGTCCGCCGGCCGCCAGCACGCCGGCGGTCACCATGGCGGCGACGTCCGCCGGATCCTGCGCCTGCCAGGTCAGGATCCGGCCGGCCACCGACTCCCCGACCGGGAAGATCACCGCGATCAGCGTCCAGCCCAGCGGCAGGAACCAGGACCGGGACACCCCGACGGTGACGGCGCCCAGAGCGGTCAGGCCCAGCAGCCCGGCCGCGTCCCGCACCACCATGCCGGCCGGGCCGAACCGGGCCCCGGTCGCCAGGGTCGCCAGCAGCGGCAGCACCACCACGGCGAAGGCGATCAGCAGGTGCGCCGACCGGCGTGGCGCCCAGGCGAACGACGCGGTCCGCTCCAGCGCCTCGTCCGGCCCGCCCAGGGTCGCGGTCAGCGCCGCCACCAGGAACAGCACGGTCAGCACCACCATCTGGAAACCGACGTCGCGTTCGGTCGAGCCCGCCGCCCACAGCGACCACATCAGGGCCGTCACCCCGAGCGCCGCGGCCACCGCCAGCGGAACGTGCCGGGAGCGCAGGTAGAGCCGGAGCCAGCTCACCGGGAGACCTCGCCGAGGAGCCCGCCGGACGCCGTGCAGGCGAGCGCGGCCCGGCGCAGATCGGCGACCTTCGCCAGTGCCTCCTCGGCCGGCAGCCGGGTCAGCGCGAACCAGATCTCGGCGGACTCGGCCCGCTCCCCGGACGGCTCCCGGTCGAGCAGCCAGTAGGCGGCCGCGTACCGGTCGGCCATCGGGGCGTAGTCCTCCGCACAGGTGGGCGGGCTGGCGAACGCCCCGGCCACCACCTCCGGCACCAGGTCGCCCGGCGCGGTCGGCGCAGTGCCGGGGAGGGTCTCCAACCGCAGCGGTACGGCGTCGTCCGACCATTGCGGGTAGTTCTCCGGGTAGTAGATGGTGGTGTCCTCGTGCACCCGGGTCGGCGCGCCCGGCACCCGGGCCAGCAGCGACAGTCCTTCCCGGGCCGGGCCGGTGACCTCGGACAGCATCCCGGCGTGCACCCGGCTCACACAGACCCGCGGCGCGTCCGTGGTGCAGACCAGCTCCCGGGCGACCGGGTCGATCGCGTCGAGGACCTGCCGGTTCTGGTGCGGCATGACGGTGATCGCCAGCGCCGCGCCGAGCACCGCCGGCAGCACCGCGGCGATCCGGGCCGGCCTGCCGCTGGCGGCGAACCAGAGCAGCCCGCTGAGGGCGAGCGCGCCCAGCCAGATCGCCTGGGCCGTGCTGACCCGGCCCGGCACGGTGGCCCAGGCGCCCGGCAGGTTCATCTCGTAGATCGGCGAGAACACCAGCGCCAGCCAGCCGTGCGGCCGGGTCATCATCGGGATGGTCAGCAGCAGCGCGAGCCCGGCGATGGCCAGCGCCGGAGCGGTGAGGGGCCAGGGCAGCGCGCGGCCGACGGCCAGGCCCAGCCACACCGCGGCGATCAGGGACAGCACGCCGACCGCGGTGACCGCGAGGGACGCCGCCGGCAGATACCCGGCGGTGGTGGCGAACGGGATCGCGCCGGCCCCCGCCATCACGAGGTATCCGCAGGTCACCGCGACCGCCATGGCGGCCAGCACCGGGACGGCCCGCTGCACCGGCGGGCGCGGCGTGGTGGTGAACAGCTCGCTCACCTTCGCCCGGCGTTCCCGGGACGCCTGCCAGGCCCCGGCGGCCAGGGCCAGCGGCCAGAGCACCGCCAGGAACAGCCGCTGCCCCATCGCCAGGTGCATCCACCCGCCGATGGCCGACTCGGCGGCGAGGTAGAGGAGCAGCGCGCCGAGACCCGCGATCATCAGGGCCGCGCCGGGCGCCGCCGACCGGCGCAGTTCGATGCCGAACACCCGGGTCATCGGCCGGCCTCCGCCCGGTGCCGGCGCAGCAGCGCGGAATAGCCGCGTTCGGCCGGGCTGTCGCCGGGCGCGTTCCGGTCGCCCTGCGCGGTCAGCTGATCGGGGGTGCCCTGGAAGACGAGCCGGCCCGCGTTCATCAGCACCACGTCGTGGCACGCGGCCACCACGTCCTCGACCAGGTGGGTGGAGACCAGCACGCAGCTGTCCACACCCACGTCGCGCAGCAGCTCCCGGAAGTCCAGGCGCTGCTCCGGGTCCAGGCCGACGGTGGGTTCGTCGAGCAGCAGCACGGCCGGTTCGTTGACGATCGCCTGGGCGATGCCGGCCCGGCGCAGCATGCCGCCGGACAGTGTCTTCATCCGGGCTCCGGCCTTGTCGGTCAGCCCGACCCGTTCGATGGCCCGCTGGGCCGCGCCCGGGACCGCGGTCTTCGGCATCTCCTTGAGCCAGGCCATGTACTCGACGAACTCGCGGACCGTGAACCGCGGGTAGAAGCCGAACTGCTGCGGCAGGTAGCCCAGCCCGCGGCGCACCCGGCGCAGGTCACCGCCGCCGTCGACGGACTCGCCGAGCAGGGTGAGGGTGCCGCCGGCCGGGGACAGCACGGTGCCGAGGGCACGCATCAGGGTGGTCTTGCCGGCGCCGTTCGGGCCGAGCAGGCCGTGCACACCGGTGCCGAGTGCCAGATCGAGGCCGTCGACGGCCAGGTGCCGCCCGGCCTTGACCCGTAGCCCTTCGGCGTGGATCGACCAGTGATAGGCGGTGGGGGCCGTCTCGGCCGCGCTCACCATGCGCATGGGTTACTCCTGTCAGAGGTGGCTGGACAGCCGGCGGTAGGCGCCGGACCGGGCTGCGGCGAAGGCCGCGAGGACGAGGGTGGTCAGCACCCAGAACGGGGCGCTGGCCGGTTGCAGGACCGGCGGTACATCGAGGGTGAGGAGCGCGGGCAGCACCACCGCCGCGGTCCAGACGACTCCGAGGCTCACGGCGGCCCGGCGGACGCCGACGACCGCGCCGAGCGCGACGGTGGCCGCGGTGAACGTCAGGCAGGGCAGCAGGGTCAGCGCCAGCGAGACCCCGGCGTTGCCGCTGGCCAGCACGAGCGCCGGCACGACCACGGCCAGGACCCCGGCGGTACGCCGGAGCAGCATGGTCAGCCCGGCCGCCGGGGTGCCGGCGATCAGCTCCCAGGCCGGATCGTGCCGGCGGCTCCAGGCGACCGCGACCCCGGGCAGCGGCGCCACCGGGGCCAGCAGCGCCACCAGCGACGGCAGGCTCGGCCAGAAGGTCTGCAACACCACCGCGCAGGCCAGCGCCGTCACCGTCATCACCAGCCACGGCGCCAGGCTCCAGACCAGCCAGCGGTGGTGGGCGACCGCCCAGGTCATGGCCGGGGCCGGGGCCGGGCCGGCGGTGATGCCGTCGTCGATGCCGGCGGTGATCCGGGCGAGCAGCGCCGACGAGCTGTCCGGCAGGCCGGACGCGACGAGGGCGCGGCAGTCCGGGCAGTCCTCCAGGTGGGTCTCCACCGACCAGGCGGTCACCTCGTCCAGGTCGGCGCCGGGGTCGGCGTAGCGGGCGATCACGGCGGGGCTCGGATGGGTGGTCATGACAGCGCCTCCCGCAGCGCGATGCGGGCCCGCCGGGCCCGGGTCTTCACGGTGTTCTCCGGTACGCCCAGCAGCAGTGACGTCTCCCGGGCGGAGAACCCGTCCAGCACCATGGCCCGCAGCACCTGCCGGGCCTCCGGCGGGAGTTCGAGCAGCGCCCGTTCCAGCTCCTGGCCGACCCGGCCGGCCATCACCACGTCCTCGGTGGCCGGGGCGACGGTCTCGGTGACCGGTACGGCCGGCACCTGGTTCTGCCGGGCCCGGCGGCGGAACGCGTCGACCAGGCGGTGCGCGGCGATGGTCCACAGCCAGCCGACCGCGCTGCCCGAGGTGGTGGCCCCGGCGAAGCTGCCGGCGGCCCGCCAGACGGCCAGGTAGGTCTCCTGCATCACGTCGGCGACCACGTCGTCGTCGGCACACCGGCGGCGCAGCCGGGCGAGCAGCCACGGCGAGGTGCGCCGGTACAGCTCGTCGAAGGCGCGCCGGTCCCCGGCGGCGGTGCGGCGGACGAGTTCTGCCTCGTCGGCCGCGTTCAGGCTTCGTCTCACGTCCAGCAAGACGATCGGGTGATCACGTCGGGTTCACCAAGCGATGTGACGTACGCCACTCGCCGGCCCGGCGGACTACCTCACCGGGCGACCCGGGACGCCACCAGTTCCGCTGTGGAATTCACCGTCATCGACCGGGTGATCTCACTTTCCCGGAACATGACGCCGAACCGTTTGCGGATCGCGATCGCCAATTCCACAAGTCCCAGGGAATCGAAACCCAGATCGACGAAACGGGTGTCCACGGTGATCCGGTCCGGGGGGATCCAGAATTCCTCGACCAGCGCGTGGACGATCTGTTCGCGGATCGAACCCATGGACGGCCGGGTCGCCGGAGTGGTCATGGCCGGACCACCACGCCGGTCATCGTCAGGTCGGCCGAGGCGATCACCGCGGAGCCCTGCTCGACGGTGACCCGCACCCGGCCGGGGCGGTCACCGGCACCGGCGGTCAGGACCACCGGCACCGCCGGATCGGCCTGGTCGGCGAAGGTCACGGCGAGCGCGGCCGGCACCGTCCGGTCCGGGCCGGGGCCACCCCACTCGGCGACCGCCAGCGCGGCGATCTGCCGGGCCGCCTCGGTCAGCACCATCCCCGGCACCTGCTCGCGGGCCGGGCCGAGAAGGCCCGGATTCTCCACCGGCACCCGCAATCCGGCGACGATCCGGCCGCCGGCCGTCTCCAGATCCCGCAGCACGGTGTCGGTGGCACGCCGCCGGCCGACCCGGCGCGGATCGACCGGGCGGCCCGGAGACGGCAGGCCGGCACCGAAGCCGGCCCGGCTCCGGGCCGGCGGCGGGCCGGAGGCAGCGGTGGCTCGCGGATACCCCATCTCCATCCGGACCGTGCCGAGCCGGTGGTCCCCGGCGCGGAGGGTGAGGTCGTACACCATGCCGCGCAACCGCCCGCCGATCGTCCGGGGGCGCACCGCGCCGTGCAGATCCACCCACTCCGGGACACCGGCCGCCGCGAAAGCCGCCGACCACCGGCGCAGCACGGTCCGGGCGCCGGCGTCGACACCGTAGAAGGCTCGCGCCGCGTACGCCTCCGCCTGCCGGGCGAACTCCAGCAGCAGCATCGGATCGCCGTCCCGGCCGGGACCGGTGTCCGCCCGCAGATACGGGTGCCGTCCGGGTCGGCGGGCACGCGCCCGGAAGTCGTACGGCCCGATCGGCTCGGCACCGGTCAGAACGGGCGCCGGGGCCGTCATCAGGGGGTGTTCCCGCTCGGCGATGGACATCTCCGCCCTCCCTGGAAAGGCCGGCCGATCAGCGGAACCGGTATCGGCGAATGAAATGCTCGTACTCCCGAAATTGAAACACGCCGCCCATCGCACAGCTTCTTTCAAATTGCGCAGTACGACCGGGAATGGAGACAAAAGCGACGGCTCACTCGTAATGTGCGGGAGGCGAATTCCGAGCCGACGAACGGGGATCCGGCAGTGCTGACATCGACACGTCATCGGCTGGTGATGGCCGGATTCTTCGGCCTGACCGGGCTGCTCAACGGACTGTGGGGGGCATGCCTGCCGGCCACCGACGCCCGGCTGGACCTCGGCCCGGCGCGCCTGGCGGTGGTCCTGCTGGTCCTCGCCCTCGGGACGCTGGTCACGATGCCCGTCGCCGGGGTGCTCGCCGAGCGGGCCGGCAGCCGCCGCCTGTTGTGGATCTCGGCGGTGCTGTTCGCCGCCGCACTGGGCGGGCCGGCCGCCGCGCCCGGTTATCCCGCCCTGATCGGCGCGGTGCTGGTGATGAGCCTGATGCTGGGGCTGCTCAACGTGGCGCTCACCGTTCAGGCGGTCGACCTGGAGCGGGAGTCGGCCCGGCCGGTGATGTCGATGCTGCACGGGGTGTGGGCGCTCGGCGCGCTGACCGGTGGAACCGCGACGGCGGCCGGGCTGCGGGCCGGCGTCGATTCCCGGCTGGTCCTGGCGGTGGGCGCGGTCCTGGCCATGGCGGCGCTGCTGGCGCTGGGCCCGCTGTTGCCCGCGCCCGCGCCCCGGCCGGCCGAGCCGGCCACCCCGGAGGCGGCCGGGGACGGCCCGCGCCTGCGTCTGGTGGTGATGCTGGGCCTGATCGGCGCGGCGGCGTTCCTGTCCGAGAACGCGGCCACCGACTGGGCCGGGGTGCACGCGCGGCGGGTGCTCGGCGCCGACCTCGCGACGGCGTCGCTGGCGTACACGTTCTTCTTCGCGGCGATGACCGGGACCCGGCTGGTCGGCGACCCGATCCGGGCCCGGCTCGGCGCGGCCCGGGTGGTGTTCCTGGCCGGCCTGGTCGCCAGCGCCGGCTACGGCCTGGTGCTCGCCACCACCTTCCTGACCAGCGGCGCGATCGTCGTCGCGCTGGCCGGGTGGCTGCTGGCCGGGGCGGGCATGGCGCTGGTCTGGCCGGTGGTGTCGAGCACGGTGGGCAGCGTGTTCCCGCACCGGGCCAGGGGCCTGTCGCTGGTGACGACGCTGGCCTACGGTGGCGGGCTGCTCGGCCCGACGGTGATGGGACTGGTGGCCTCGGCCACCTCGCTGCCGGTCGCGATGATCGTTCCCGCCGTGCTGGTGCTGCTGGTGACCGTGAGCGCGCCACCGGTTCTGCGCTCGCTCACGGCCGTCCCCGTCACCGTCGCCGGCGGGGCAGCAGCACCAGCACCAGCACCGCGATCAGAGCAAAGTCCACCAGCAGGAACACGACGGTGGTGACGTCGCGCCGCATCTCGTGACCGTGGCCGGTGGCGGCCGGCGGCGGTGGCACGGCCACCGCGGCGGAGCCGTCACCGATCGTGAACACGCTGCTCCCGCTGAGATTCGCCCCGGAGGTCAGTTCGAGGTGGTACGCCATCCGGTAGGTCCCCCGCGCGGCCGCCACCACCTCCTGCACCACCGTCGCACCCTCGACCCGCGGCAGCCCCCGGGTGACCGGGGCACCGTCCGGCCCCACCACGGCCACGTGCGCCGAGCGGACTTCGGGATCACCGGTGAGGGCGAGTGTCACCCGCCCCGGATCGGCGCCGAGGACCGCCCCGTCGGCCGGCGCCGGCCCGGTCATCGTCACCGGCCCGGACTTCCCGGTGTACATCATGGCCAGGATCGCGGCGACGACGATCGCCCCCATCACGGCGATCGCCCGGGCGGCCGGCGCGGTGCGGGCCGCGCCGGCCTCGGTGAGCGTCACGCGAACTGCCGGATCGGCGCGCAGCCGCACGTCATCATCGCGGCCTCGGCCCGCGACGGCCGCAGATGCAGCACCATCGCCACGACCATCGGGATGAAGACGATCGTGTTGTAGAACAGGTGCAGTTCCACCCGGGGCACCACCAGCTGCAGCAGGCTGGTGTTCACCGCCTGCCCGAAGAACGGGGTGCCGAGCTGGGCCTGCAACAGCAGCAGGAAGTGCTCGATGTGGTGCCAGAACTGGATGCCCAGCGCGATGCTCCACCAGGTCCGGCTGCGGCCGGTGAACCCGGGCCGGAGCAGGAACAGCCCGATCAGCATGATGATGGCGTACCCGTAGTGCAGGTACTCCGATTTGATCAGCCAGGGGAACGGGATCCCCAGCACGCCGCGGGACTCCGCCGCCGTCCAGCCCAGCGCCCACAGCTGAACGGCCTGGGCGATGTGCTCGGCCCAGTGGGCGATCACGATCACCATGAACGACGTCAGCGCGACCCGGTGGTAGCGCCCGTTCAGGGTGGCGAGCCATCCGGTCCGGGTGGCGGGCTTCTCGATTCCAGGTGCGGACAACACAACCTCCAGCCGTAGTGGTCTGTACCGACAGCGTCTCGCCACCACGTCCGCCACCACGTCTTCCGTCGTGCCCAGTTGCCGTGGCGGCCGGGCCGCGGGACGACAACCGCACAGCGTGAGAAGACACCGCGCCGGCCCGGAACCGAAGCTGAGGGCTCCGAGCCCGCGCACCGAAAGGGAAACCCCGATGACCCAACTCGAAACCGGCGTCGTCTCCGCCCTCGCAGCGGACGGCGCGGATCTGGACGCCATGATCACCGGCCTGGACGACGACGGATGGCGCACGCCCACCCCGGCGCCGGGCTGGACGGTGGCCCACCAGGTGGCGCACCTGGCCGCCACGTTCAAGCTGGCCGGTCTGGCCGCCGCCGAGCCGGACACCTTCACCGCGATCGCCGGCCGGCTGAGCCCCGATTTCGACGCCAACGTCCGGGGCGCGATGGCGCCCTACCTCGACGGCCCGCCGGCCGTGCTGCTGAGCCGCTGGCAGGAGGAGAAGGCGTTCGCCGAGAAGGCCCTGAGCGCGCTGCCCGGTGACCGGATCGTGCCGTGGCTGGTCCGCCCGCTGCCGGCGGCCGTGCTCGCCACCGCCGGGATGATGGAGCTGTTCGGGCACGGTCAGGACATCGCCGACGGTCTCGGGATCCGGCGGGTGCACACCGACCGGATCCGCTACCTGGTGGAGTTCGGGGTGCGCACCTGGGACTTCGGCTACCAGGCCCGCGGGCTGGCCACCCCGGACGTGGAGCTGCGTTTCGAGCTGACCGCCCCGTCCGGCGCGGCCTGGGCCTTCGGGCCGCCGGAGTGCACCGAGGTGGTGTCCGGCCCGGCCGTCGACCTCTGCCTGCTCTTCACCCGGCGGCGGCACCCGGACGACCTGCGCCTGACGGCCACCGGGACCGAGGCCCCGCACTGGCTCACCATCGCCCAGGCGTACCGGGGCCCGGCGGGCGAGGGGCGGCAACCGGGCCAGTTCCCGCCGGCCGTCTGAGCGGACACCACACGAGAGCGCCCCCGGCCGGTCGGCCGGGGGCGCTCTCGTGTCAGCGTCAGGCGGGGACGGCGACCGCCGCCGGTGCGGGCCGGCGCTTCTCCTGATACCAGCGTGCCCACCAGTAGCCACCACGGATCAGGCAGACGATACAGACGGCGAAGAACAGGGTGTACACCACGTTGAAGGCGATCAGCACGCCGTAGACGGTGGCGACACCGGCGCCGAACATGAACTGCCAGCGGCCCAGGGTGGGTGTGGTCCCGGGGTCGGTGATCATGTAGTTGGTGAACAGGATGAAGGCCACCCCGGTCATGATCCCGAGCGCGGAGAGCAGGGCGACGTCCCAGATCCAGTACCGGACCAGGGCCTGGATCACGAAACCGCCGAGCCACCCGAGGATCAACGGCACCTTCTTGGTCAGCATCGCGTTGAGCACGGTGCCGGCGGTCAGGATGATCATCGGGACGAGCATCCGGAAGGTGTCCGGGACGTTCTCGGTGAAGTGGTACGGCGGCGCCACGTTCACCCACGGGAAGACCAGCAGGGCGGCGGTGATCCCGAGGTTCGACGGGTTCATGAAGTGCCGCATCCGGCCCTTGATCGGCGCCTGCAGGATCGCCTTCTGACCGACCGCGACGATCACCGCGAAGGCGATCGGCCAGTACATGTCGTTCGCGTACAGCAGCATGTTGGCGGCCAGCGCGGTGATGTGCGCGGGCAGCAGGAAGGTGTACAGGCCCCACATCCCGTGGCCGGAGTATCCCGGCGCCCGGCCGTTCACCCGGGCGCTGATCCACTCCACGGCCAGTTCGACGGAGTAGCCGAGGGCGATCGAGAACAGCGGCCACGTCCACGGCTGTTCGAAGCCGAGCACCGTGTAACCCAGGATGTTGAAGATCGACATCGAGATCGCGAAGTTGCGCAGCGCCATGTAGCGCGGGTCACGGCGGTCGACACGCTCCACCGCCGGCGGGCCCTTCGGCGCCGGTACCGGCCCGGCCGTGGTGGCCGGTGTGCCGACCGGGGTGCTGACCGGGGGGATCGCTGTGACGGCGCCCGCTCGGGTCATGTTGAGGGGGTGTGCCTCGGTCATCGCGCCGGAACCTCCTTCGCTTCGGTGGTGAGCATCAGGGTGTGCCAGCCCGGCTGCAGCGACAGGGTCTGCCGGTGTGCCGAGCCGTCCGCGGAGCGCCAGCTGACCTCGGCCGACACCGGCTGCGCGCCGGCCTGCCCGAGCCCGAAGAAGACGTCGAAGCTCCGCTTGCCGGAGTGCCCGCCACCACCGTCGAGCTGGGCGACCCGGGTCCGGCCGTCGGCCATGGTGATCTCGACCTTGGCGCCGTAGGCCGGGGTGCCGGCGCCCGGGTTGCCCTCCGCCGGGCGGCACAGGCGCAGCCCGAGGAAGTCGCCGTCGGCCTTGCGGTCGTTGCGCCAGAACTCCGGTGCGCCCCACTGGCGGGCCACCGCGAAGTCCTGGGACCCGGAGCCGGTGGTGTCGGCCACCGCGATGCCCCGGCTGGGCGTGGTGTCGGTCATGCCGAGCGACGGCGCGATGTCGACGTAGTGGTCGTCCTTCGCCGGGTCCTTGGCCCAGACCGCGAACGGCTGCGAACCGGCGATGTCGTCACCGGGCCGGGCGTGCGGCCACAGGGTCGGGTCCTGCAGCATCAGGTCGTTGGTGGCGGCGAGCTCCTGCAGCCAGGACCACCGGTTGATGTCGCCCTTGACGAACCCGGCCGCCTGCACGACCGCCATGTCGCCGCTGTTGTCCAGGTCGGCCATCTTGATGTCCCAGCCCCAGCCGACCCAGGCCAGGCCGAAGTCGGCGGCGTCGTTCTCGAACGGCGCCCGCCCACCGGCCATCGTGTCCCGGGCCGCCGCCGCCGACGTGGTGCTGGCCTTCCAGAAGAAGTTGCTCTCCTCCAGGCCCCACGAGGTGGTGATGTTGCTGACGAACATGTCGAACGACCCGCTGTTGCGCAGATCGCCGAAGTCGACGCCCATACCCTTGAACGAGTCGTGCCCGACCACCAGGGACTTCGGGTCGAAGGGGCCGCGGTCGCCCTGGACCAGCCGGAAGGCGATCCGGCCCGGGGTCGAGACGTTGCGGAAGAAGTGGTCGGGGCCGAAGTCGTTGGCGACGTACAACTCGGGCAGCAGGTCGTCGTCGACGTCCGCGGAACTCGCCGCCAGGGTCCACCCGGTGGCGTACTCGTACGGGATCGCGTCCTGTTCCTGGAAGGTGACCACCGGTTCGGCGCCGCCGGTGGCGCCGGTCCAGCGCAGGATGTGCGCCCCACCGGCGTTGCGGGCGTTCGACATCGAGTGGTTCATCTGCACGTTGGGCTGCCCGGCCGGATCCAGGACGGCGCTGTCCGGGAAGTAGTTGAAGACGCCGACGTCGGGATGGCCGTCACCGTCGAAGTCGGCCACCGACACCGCGTTGGTGTTCCACAGCGGACCCCGGTAACGGTCGTCGGAGGTCTCGGCCTGCGGCACCAGCTCGGTGGGCCGGTAGGCGGCGTTGCTGAGCCCGGTGGCGTCGGCCTTGCGCAGGTAGAGGACCGGGGTGCGGCCCCAGTAGTAGACGATCAGGTCCATCCGGCCGTCGCTGTTGAAGTCGCCCGGGACACAGCCCATCGGCGCCATCGCCGGGCCGGTCGGCAGCGGCGCCGGGTCCAGGACGAACGGGGTGTACGTCGCGCCGGTCCCCGGCACCGGGGTGACGACGGCACTGTCGCTGCGGGTGTCGACCAGACAGAGATCGTCGGCCGTGCCACCGCCGTCCAGATCGTTGACCGCCACGGCCGCGCCGACCGAGGACACCCAGGAGCGGATGTCCTCGTACTTCGGATTGACCGTCCGGACGGTGTTGCGCGCCAGGCCGGGCGGCAGTTCGACGGGCAGCCTGGTGAACGCGAATCCGGCGGCCGCGGCATCGCGCTCCGCGGCGGACACCGGTGGGATCCGCGCGAAACCGTACGATCCGGCGGCGAGGACGACGACGAACAGGGCGGGTGCGAGTCGGCGCAGCCTGCCGACGGGATTCGCGGGCAAGGGATCCCCCTGGGTGACTCGAGATGGACTTTCTTGCGAACACCGAGATCCGCCGGCACTCAGCGGCGCGCGTCGTGGACGGTCATCACCAGTCCTCCGCGCACCCGCAGCGACAACATCGGCTCGGGCACCACCGGCCGGCCCGGAACCTTACGGATCCGCAACTCACGGGCGAGAATCGCGGTCACGATGACCGCTTCCATCATCCCGAGGCTGTTGCCGACACAGAATCGCTGACCGGCGCCGAACGGTATGTAGGCGTACCGGGGCCGGTCGTGGGGTCGTTCCGGGGCGAAGCGTTCCGGGTCGAACCGCTCCGGCCGCTCCCAGAAATCGGGATGCCGGTGCATCGTGTACGGGCAGACCAGCACGTCCGCCCCGGCCGGAACCGGGTGGCCACCGACCACGTCGGGACCGATGGCCGCCCGGGGCAGCAGCCAGACCGGCGGGTACAACCGCATGGCCTCCTCGACGACCATCGTGGTGTACCGCAGCCCGTGCAGCACGTCGGCGGTCACCGGGCCGGGCCCGCTGAGCACCCGGACCGCCTCGTCGTGCACCCGCTCCCACACCTCCGGGTGGTCGTCGAGCAGGTGCAGCGTCCAGCTGAGGGTGCTGGCGGTGGTCTCGTGGCCGGCCAGCAGCAGGGTGACCAGTTCGTCGCGGATCCGGATCCGCCCGGTCCGCGGGTCGCTCTCCCGCCGGGCGGAGGCGACCAGCCGGCTCAGCACGTCGTTCTCCGGGTCGTCGGAGTCGTGCTCGCGCACCAGCCGGTCCACCACCGCCTGCAGGTCGGCGCGGGCCCGGCGGAACCGCATCTGCTTGGGCAGCGGCACCCAGGTCGGCACCGCGCTCAGCGTGGCCAGCTCGAACATCGCCTGGTCCTGGACCGCGGCGAACGAGTCACCGAGATCCGGGAACCGGGACAGGTCGGCGTTGAGCAGCGCCCGGCCCAGCACCCCGAGCGTCAGCCCGGTCAGCGCGTCGGTCATCACCACCGGCTGCCCGGCCGGGGCCTCCCGCAGCCGGGCCACCAGGCGCTCGGCCTCCTCGGCGATGCCGGCGGCCTGCTCGGCCACCCGCCGGGCCCGGAACGCCGGCTGGATCACCTTGCGCTGTTCGTGCCAGAGCTCGCCCTCGCTGGTCAGCAGGCCGTCGCCGAGCGCCCGGCGGGCGTGCACCAGTCCGATGCCCTTGCGATAGTTGGCGCCGTTGTCGGCCAGCACGTGTTTGACGTACCGCGGGTGGTTGAAGAAGTAGAGGGACTTGTGCCCGACCGGGAGCCGGCTGGCGTCGCCGTAGCGGGCCGCGGCGTCGGTCATCATGCCGAGACGGTCCGCGGACATCACCGCCAGCATCCGCAGCGCGGCCCGGCGGGGCGGCCCGGCGAGGCCCCGGGCGGGGGCGACGGCGGTCATCCGATCACGTCGCTGGTGGTCGGCCGGAGCTGGTGGAACCGCCCGCGCAGGAACAGCAGGGCGTCCTCGTCCGGCCGGCTGCCCGCGGTGAGCAGCCGGCCCAGGAAGATGGTGTGGTCACCGCCGTCGTAGGTGCGCCACGGCACGCACTCCAGATGCGCGGTGGCGCCGGCGATCAACGGTGTCCCGGTGCGGGCGCCGGGCAGCCAGTCGACCGACGCGAACTCCTCCGCGCCGAACGGCCGGTCCCGGTCGGCGAAATACCGCGCGACCGCCTCCTGGTCGGCGGCGAGCACCGAGACCCCGAACGCCGGGGCCTCCAGCAGCGCCGCGTGCATCAGGGCCGTGTGCCCGACACAGAACAGCACCAGCGGCGGATCCAGCGACACGGCGGTGAACGAGTTCGCGGTCATTCCGTGCGGGACGTCACCACCGACCGTCACCACCGTCACCCCGGTGGCGAAGTGGCCCAGGACCCGCCGCAGCGACCGCTGGTCGGCAACCGGTGCCTCCACGATCATCTCCTCCATCGACTAGGCCGAGTACGGCGCCAGCGCCCGGGCCAGCGCGTCGGGGACCCGGGCCGGCACGGTCCGGGTGTTGGGGCCGCGCATGCACGCCACCCGCTGACTGCCGCGGGCCACGAGCGTCTCGCCGCCGCCGGAGTCCAGCCGCAGGTAGTCGAAGCCGAAGTGCACCTGGGTCTGGCCCAGTTCCAGCAGCCGCATCCGGATGGCCAGGTCGTCGAACGCGGTGATCTCGGCGAAGAACTCGCAGTCCACCTTGAGGGTGAACAGCTTCAGGTCGTCGCGCAGATCGGCCAGCACGTCCGGGGCCCGGTCCTTCAGGAACATCTCCCGGCACCGGCCCTGCCAGCGCAGATAGTTCACGTAGTAGACGTTGCCGACCAGGTTGGTCTCCTCGAAACCGACCGTGTGCAGGTACTCGAAGTACTTGGCGCTCACGCGGGGGTACCTCCGTCGCTGAGGATCGCGAACACCACCGGGTCGGTGACATCGCGCAGGTACGTCACGAACGTCGCCACCCGGAGCGGGCCGGCGGCGAACACCACCCAGCCCGGCCGGGCGCCCGGTAGCCGCGTGAGCGGCCCGTCCCCCGGCCCGCCGGCCTTGCGCAGGCACTCCACCGCCGCCCAGACCCGGGTGCCGGCCACGTCGGCGTCCTCCCCGGCGGTGGTGGACACCAGCGTCGCCAGATCGATGTGCCGGCCGAGCAGCGCCGCCCAGTCCTCGGCCGGCCGCGGCACCGCGGTCTCGACGTCACAGGCGACCGGCCCGGCCGCGGTGACCGCCACCGTCACACCGGCGCCGTGCGCCGCCGACAGCGACCGGCCGCCGTCGATCTCCGGCCGGCCGTCCGGGCGGTAGCGCACCACCACCGGCGCTCCGGCCGCACGGCCGGCCGCCACCGCGGTCGCGGCCCGCCGCCGCCCGACCTGGCCCGGCTCACCGGGCCGGGCGTCGCGCAGCCCGGCCCCGTCCGGTTCGACCGCGACCGCGACGCCCGCACCGGCCAGATCGTCCAGGACCCGCTCCAGGAACGGGCCCAGCAGCGCCGGCACCCAGGGACCACGGCCGTCGAGCCGGCGTACGGCGCGCAGCCGCAGCCCCTCCCAGCGTTCCAGCGGCGTGCCGTCGGGATCGCGCAGTTGCACGTCGTACTCGTAATCGTCCCCGGCATGCCACCGCTCGACCGCCGCGTACCGGACCGTCCGGGCCCCGCCCAGGCCGGGACCGGCCGGAACGACCCGGCGGACCCCGGTGGGCAGCAGGGTGGCGTCCGGGACGCAGATCTGGGTGCCGTGCATCAGCGCGTCGCGGGTGCCGGGATCACCGAGCAGCAGCCGGTCCGGCAGGTAGCCGGCGAACCAGCGGACGGTGTCGTCGGTGGCCAGATCGGCGTCCACGTGCTTGGCCGCCGCCGCGTGGTAGCCGCGCAACCGCTGGAACCGGTCGCCCTGGAAGAGCACCGATCCGTAGAGGTCGTCCGCCGGGTTCAGGGCCACCGGCGGCAGCCCGGTGGGGATCTGCTCGACCAGCCCGCCGTCCGGGAGGTCCGGGCCGTACCGCAGGGTCGCGGTGAAATGGTCGGCGGCGAACAGCGTCTCGGCGCTGCGGATCGTGACCGCCACCTCGTCGTCGCCGGTGACGGTGGCCGCGATCCGGATCCGGGTCGACCCGTCCGGCGGCACCACGATCGGCCGCAGGAACTCGGCGCCGTCGATCACCGGTGTCTCCGGCCGGCCGGTCACCGCGGCCGCGGCCTGCGCCATCGCCTCCATCCCGAACACCGCCGGGAACAGCAGGTTGCCGTCCAGGTGGTGGTCGGGCAGGTAGAGGTCGGTGCCGGCGCTCAGCTCCACCTCGGTGACCAGCTCGGCGCCCGGGAAGTGCAGCAGCGGCTCGCCGACGAACCGCAGCAGCGGCAGTTCCGGCAGGTGGTAGCGCACCGTGCCGATGCCGAGCGTGCGGCCGCTGACGACCACGGCGGCCGGGGCGTCCGGATCGGCGAGCACCCGGCGCAGCACCGCGAGCCCCTGGTCCGGGGTGATCGGGGTGACGCCGTCCCGTTCCAGGCTCTCCACCACGGACAGGCGCTCGCCCATGCCGACGCCGGACCAGACCGACCACTCCAGGCAGACCGCCCGGCAGCCCGGATGGCTTTGGCCGACCTCGGCGGTGAGGGCGGCGAGCCACTCGTTGGCCGCCGCGTAGTGCGCCTCGCCCCGCAGCCCGGACCGGCCGATGATGCTGCCGAGGGTGACGAGCAGCTTCAGCCGGTCCCGGCCGACGACGTCCAGGACCGTGCGCAACCCGTCCACCTTGGGGGCGAAGGTCCGGCGCAGCAGATCGGCGGTCACATTGGTCAGGGCGGTGGGCTCGTTGCGCCCGGCGCCGTGCAGGACCGCGGTGACCGGGCCCAGGGCGGTGGTCAGTTCGGTCACCGCCCGCCGCACCTGCTCCGGGTCGGTGACGTCGGCCCGGCGGTAGCGCACCGTCACGCCCCGGGCCTCGATGCGTTTCAGGTTGGCCGCCAGCTCGGCGTCGGCGGTCAGGTCGGAGCGTCCGATCAGGGCCAGCGACGCGCCGCTGTCCTCGGCCAGGGCCAGCGCGCACTCAGCGGTGATCCCCTTGCCGCCGCCGGTCACCAGCAGCACGTCACCGGGACCGAGCGGGTCCACGGACCGGTCCGCGGCGACCGGCATCGCCCGCAGCACCGGCTCGCGCCGCACGCCGCCGGTGTCGTAGCCCACCTCGCGGAAGCCGTGGTGGGAGGCGACCTCGGCGACGGTTCGCGCCACCACGTCCACCGCACCGGACAGGCGTACCACGGTGGCGCTCAGGCCCGGCGCCTCCAGCGCGGCGGTCTTCACGATCCCCGCCGCGCCCGGTCCGTCCGGCTGCACCAGCACCAGCCGCCCGGACCCGGCGGTCACCGCGGCCCGCGCCCCGTCCAGGGCGGACAGCAGATCAGCAGGCACCGGTTCGGCCGGGAGGCAGATCAGCACGCCGTCGCCCAGCCGGGCCTGCCGCAGCGCCTCGGCCAGCTCCGTGGCCACCGGATGACCGGGCGGGGCGAACACCCGCCAGGCGCCGCTCTCGTACGGCTCGGTCCGCTCCGGCGCCGAGGTCTCCTCCTCGTCGACGCGCCAGGCCCGGGCCCACGGCGCGGCGCCGGCCACCGCCGCTCTCGACGCGGCCGGCCCGGCCGCTCCCGCCGCTCCGGCCGCTCCCGCCGCCGAGTCCAGGGCCGCGGCCACCTCGGTGAGGGTCGCCACGGCGAAGTTGACCGGCACCTGTTCGACCAGGACGTTCATCCGCCGGGCCGCCTCGTTGACGATCTGGCCGACGGTGATCGAGCTCAGGTGCAGATCGTCGAGCAGGCGGCTGTCCGGGCCGATCATCTCCGGGGGCAGCTCGGCACGTTCGGCGGCGAGCCGGCGCAGCAGCTGGGCGCTGTCCTCCCCGACGCGGTCCGGTTCCGCGGCCGGGACGTCACCGCGGTCCGCGGCCGGCAGGGTGGAGGCGGGGACCGCGGCCGGCAGGGTGGAGGCGGGGGCCGCCTCGCAGGGGTTGGCCAGGAAACGGTTCTCCCGGCCCAGGTCCAGCGGGCGGACCAGGCGGCCGGAGAAGATCGCCGTGTCGATCGCGGCGGCGCCGGTCACGAAGGCGGCGCCGACCACACCGAGCAGCCCGGCGATCGACTCGCTGTCGGTGTCCAGGGCGACCGCCGGGACGTCGGTGATCGCGGTGGCCATGTCGGCGAGCACCTGTCCCGGCCCCACCTCGACGAGCAGGTCGATGTCCTTGGCGGCGAGCGCGACGGCCTGGCTGAACAGCACCGGGACGGAGATCTGCCGGTGCAGCAGCGCGCGGATGTCGGTGTCCGGGGCCAGCGCCTCGCCGGTTACGGTGGAGACCACCCGGCGGCCGATCGGCGCGAAGTCCTCGTCCGTCAGCTCGGTGGCGAAGGCGGCGGCGGCCTCGGCCACCAGCGGCGAGTGGAAGGCGTGCGAGACCCGCAGCCGGGCGGTGCGCAGCCCGGCCGCCCCGGCGAGCCGGCACGCCTCGTCGACCGCCGCGGGCGAACCGGCGATCACGGTCTGCTCGGGGCCGTTGTACCCGGCGATGACGACGTCGACCTCGGCGATGATGCCGGCGACGATCTCGGCGGAGGCGGCGATGCCCGCCATCGTGCCGGTGCTGCTGTGCGCGGCCATCGTCCGGCCCCGCACGCCCGCCACCCGCAGCAGGGTCTCCTCCGGCATCCCGCCGGCCCAGTGCAGGGCGCTGAGTTCGCCGAGGCTGTGGCCGACCGCCACCCGCGCCTCGATGCCGAGCCCGGAGAGCACCCGCAGGCCGGCCACCGAGCCGGTGACGATGCGCGGCTGGGCGACCTCGGTGGCCACCACGTCGCCACCGGCGTCCAGCTTGACGTCCTCGTAGACCGCGGCGGCGTCCAGGAACCGGCGGCGCAGCGCACCGCCGCTGACCCCCCGGCCCGAGCCCTGGCCGGGGAACAGGAAGCCGATCCGGCCCGGCCCGGTGACGTGCCCGAGCATGCAGCCGGGGGCGAAGAGGCGGGTCTCCCCGGCGTCCAGGGCCTGGATCAGCCGGGTGAGGCGCTGGGTGACCTGGTCCGGGGTGGACCCGACGACGACCGCCCGGTAGGGCCGGTCACGCAGCTCGCCGTGCAGCGCGACGGCGAGGTCGCCGAGCTGCGCGTAGGACAGCCGCGGGACGTCGCCAGCGAGGCCGGCCAGCCGGGCCCGCAGTTCGTCCGGGCCGGCGGCGTCCACCGCCAGCAGTTCGGCGTCCTGGAGCCCGCGGGCGATCGAGCGGTGCCGGTCCGACATCGACCGGCGGCGCGGCGCCGGGTTCTCCAGGACCACGTGGGTGTTGATGCCACCGAACCCCATGGCGGTGACCCCGGCCCGCAGCGGCATGCCCTCCGGCCACGGCTCGGCGGTCCGCAGCACCCGCAACGGCGAGTCGCCGGTCAGCACCTCGTGCGGATCGACACAGCCGATCGCCGGCGGCAGCACACCGTGGTGCACCGCCATCGCCGCCTTCAGCAGTCCGGCCACCCCGGCCGCGGCCTTGGTGTGGCCGATCATGCCCTTGATCGAGCCGACAACCGCCGGCACCGGCCCGCCGGCCCGGGCCGCGGCCAGCGCGGTCAGCTCGGTGGCGTCACCCACCCTGGTCCCGGTGCCGTGCCCTTCGAACAGCGCGACCGTGTCGATGCCGAACCCGCTGCGCTCGTACGCCCGGCGCAGGGCGAGCCGATAGCCGGCCACCTCGGGCCGGGTGATGCCGCCCTTGCCGTCGGAGGACACCCCCCATCCGGCCACGGTGGCGTACACCCGGTGGCCGGCGGCGCGGGCGTCCGGCTCGCGCATCAGCACGACCATGCCGCAGCCCTCGCCCGGCCAGAAGCCGTTGGATCCACGGTCGTAGACGCGCATCTCACCGGTGGCCAGCGCCCCGGTCTTGGCGAATCCGACCATCTCCAGGGGGTCGATGGACAGGTCGACACCGCCGGCGAGGGCCACGTCCACGTCGCCGTCCAGCAGTGAGCGGCAGGCGGTGGCCACCGACAGCAGCGACGACGAGCAGGCGCCGTCGACGGTGTAGCCGCCGCCGTTGAGGTCGAAGTGGTTGCAGATCCGCCCGGCGATCGTGTTGGCCAGGGCGCCGGCCAGGCTGTCCTCCCCGACCGGCGGGAACGGCTTCTTGAAGGTCTCCTCGAAACCCCGCAGGAAGGTGGTGAGGCGGTCGTCGTCCCAGCCCTCGGCCCGCAGGGCGGCGGCCATCGTGCGCCGGACGTACGGCCACCGCAGCCGCAGCTGCCCGGCCCGGGTGAACTCGCCGGTGAGGCTGTTGCCGACGACGACGCCGGTACGTTCCCGGGGCAGCCCCTCGCCGCGTGGATAGCCGGCGTCGGCCAGGGCCAGCGCCGCCATGTCGAGGGCCAGCCAGTGGGTCAGGTCGGTGGACCGGTAGGTGCTCCCGGCGATCTTGTACGCCAGCCGGTCGAACTCGTACCCTTCGAGCACCGCCGCGTTGCGGGTGTAGAACCGGTCCGGGGTCGCCGGGTCGGGGTCGTAGTAGTCGTCGAGGCTCATCCGCTCGTCCGGCAGGCGGCGGAACGCCCGGCGACCGGCCAGCGCGTTCTCCCACAGTTGCGTCGGTGAGTCGGCATCCGGATACCGGCATGCCATCCCGATTATCGCGATTCTGGACATGCCGTCCCGTTCCTTCCCGGCCTGCATCGCTGTCAGCTCCCCACCCGCGACGTGAGACGGCGGGCGACCCGTGTGCGCCAGATCTCGTACGCGGGTGTCTCTCCGGCGTCGTCGGCGGCGGACGGCAGTTCCTCGTCGGTCACCGCGGACGCCTCGGCGGCGGTCATCCCGCACAGCACCCCGGTGGCGAGATCGGTGTGCGGCACGACCAGCCCGGCCCGGACCCGGGCCCCGGCGGCGAAGGCCGAGCCCTGTGCCAGGTCCGGTGCGTAGCGCCCGGCGGATCGCCGCAGCCGCGCCAGGTCCTCCTCGCCGACCGAGCCGGCGTAGGAGGCGGCCAGGCCGGTGCCGCTCCACAGGTCGGCGCGCCGTGGTTCGGCGAATCCGTTGATCCGGCGGGTGACCTCGGTGACGTCCCCGCCGGCGACGAACCACATGGCCCGGCCGATGCCCTGGTCGATGGCCCGGGTCGCGTAGCCGCGCCGGTCGCCGGCCGGCCAGGGGAAGCGGGCGTGGTTCTGCTGTCCGTGCGCGTACCGGCTGGTCCGGAAGTAGGTCTGGTGGAATCCGTAGCCGTCCAGGACCAGCCACTTGAGGACCGGGTCCGGCGCGTGCAGGGTGCTCCATCGGGCGCGGGGCAGCCGGGCCATCGCCCAGCCCACGCCGACGTACGCCATGTAGAGGTGGGGGTCGCCGGGCCCGGCCAGGTAGCGGGCCACCAGCCGGCCACCGAGCGGGTGCAGGGCGTCGCGGATCGCGTACGCCATCGCGGCCCCCTCGAACGCGAAGCCCCGGAACTGGGTGCTGAGGCCGCTGAGTTCCGGCGTGATGTCGGCGTTGCGGGTGGCTCCGGCGGCCGCCGCGTACCCGTCCAGGAAGCTGTCACCGACCTTCTCGAAAAGCTCACGCGCAGATTCTGATTTGACGTGGAAACCGCGCACGTCGACCTTGGTAGCCGACCTGTTCGGAGTGAGAACAGCACGCCGCAGCATTCGCCACGCTTTCATGGAATCCTCCAAACGAATGGCGGTCGAATATTGTCGGAGCCTTACCAGAATGGTCACCTGAAGAGCAGGGTCGGTCATCTTCGGAATTGCTGGGCTGGGGCGTTCGGCGGTCCGGTTCAGGAGGGTGCGGCGGCGGCCGGCTCGAATCGGCCGGCGATGCGGCGGCGCCACAGTTCGTAGGCGGGCATGTCACCGGAGCCCTCGGCGCTGGTGGTGGTGACGTCGTCGGCGAGCGCCGACGCGGACTCCGGCGACATCCCGGTCAGCGCGCCGACCGCGACGGCGGTGTGTGCCGGCTGATGACCGGACAGGTCGCGGGCCTTGGCCGCGAAGACCGCACCCTGGGCCAGCTGGGCCCGGTGCGGGCCGGCCGCCCGGCGCAGCGTCTCGTAGTCGTGGGCGCCGGCGCCGCCGGCGAAGGTCGCGGCCAGGCCGACGCCGGCCCACAGGTCGGCGTGCCGCTCGGTGGCGAAACCGGCGAGCCGGGCGGCCACGTCGGCGGGCCGTCCACCGTGGATGAACCACAGCGCCCGGCCGATGCCGTGGTCGACCGATCGGAGGAAGTAGCCGGGATGCCCGTCGAAGGGGTACGGCTTGGGCCGGCGCTGCCCGCCCACCCACCGCTCGGTGTGGAAGTAGGCCAGGTCGAAGCCGTAGCCGTCGACCGCCAGCCAGCTCATCACCGGGTGGTACGGGACGTCGCGCAGGTCCGGCACCACGTTCTTCCAGAGCGGGCGGGGCAGGCGGGCCATCGCGAAGCCGATGCCGATGTAGGCCAGGAAGATGTGCCGGCGCCCGGGACCGTCGAGCAGGTCACGGGTGCGCCGGCCACGCCCGCCGGCCATCGCGTCCCGGATCGTGCAGGCCATCGTGGCGCCCTCGTAGGCGAAACCACGCATCTCCGGCTCGACCAGAGCCAGGTGCTGTTCCAGCTCGGCGAGCGAGGGCAGTTCGATGCCCCAGGCGAAACCCATCACCACCGATTGCGGGATCTGTTCCAGCCGCCGGGTGGCGGCGGTCGGTGTGAGACCGAAGCCCCGCGCCTGGAACCCGACCTCGCCGAACGACGGCGCCATCAGCATCCGCCTGGCGGTGCCCAGCAGTGCGGTCATGCCCAGCCCCTCCCACAGTTGTCCATGTGTAGTCAAGCCGTCACTGAATGTGCCAGAGGCGGCGGTGATCAGGGTTCTTCAAAGATGCGCAACCCGGCGTGCCGGGCCCCGATCCGGCGGGCCGCCAGGTAGGCGGCCCAGGCGGTGGTCTCGACGAGTTCCCGGTCGCCGGGGTGGTGCTCCCGGTAGCCGGCGATCACTTCGTCGTCGACCTGGTACGAGGCGAGCGCGGTGAGCAGCGCCAGCCGCCCGGCCGCCCGGTCGCCGGCCGGCAGCCCGGCCAGGTCCGGCTCGCACCACCGGCGGCTCAGGCCCATGTCCTCGCCCCGCCATCCGGCCACCCGCCGGGCCACCAGGGCGCGGACCGCGGGCGATACCGAGCGCTCCCCGATCGTGTCGAACAGGGCGTAGGCCCGCCCGGTCGCCGCGGCGACCACCGGGTCCGCCGCGGCCCACCGCGCGTCCGGCGGCAGCGGCGCCACCGGGGCGAACGCCAGCGCCCGGCCCGGCTCGTGCCCGGCCCGCAGGGTGGGCCGGGTCAGCACGCTCACCCCACGCTTGAACCGCCGCCGGGCACCCGGCCCGAGGCGTGGTGGCACCAGCGCCGGGGACAGGAAGACGTTCACCATCCGGCACAGGTAGTGGAAGCCGACCAGCACCCCGATCAGCTCGGCCCGGCACCCGCCACGGGCCGTCCCGGGCCGCCCGGCGCCCGGCCGGTGCGCACCGGCGGCCCAGCCGACCAGAGCCCGCAGGCCCGGGTCGGCGAGTTCGTCCGGCGCCGCGGCCGCGATCGTCTCCGCGGCCTGTTCACCGAGCAGTTCGTAGAGGTTGATGGTGTGCATGTCCACGCAGTACGGGCAGGTGGTGGCGGTGGCGACCGCGGACGCCACCGCCTCCTTCGCCGCCCGGCCGGCCGCCCCGGCGGGCAGCAGCGGCTCACGCAGCAGCAGCCAGTACGCGGTCAGCGCCTCGGGCGACGGTGAGTGCAGCAACGCCGGCGGGATCACCATCCGCATCTCGTCGGCGACCTGCCGGTAGATCCCGTCGACCACCCCGTGCGCGGCGGCCGGATCCACCGGGACGACGTGCCGTACCTGCCGTTGCGCCACTGATGAGATCACCCGGTCCGTGATCACGGCACCTCCCCGAGCCAGCCGATGAGGGCGAGCGTAAAGGCGCCACAAAGTGACGGGCAACACACCGGAAAAGGGAGCGCACGTTTCCGTAGATCACGTCGTTCAAGCATTCGGGAAGATGCGCGCCGAAGGCCCCGGGTAAGAGTATGGACCGGCTCCGGAACCGTCGTTCCGAAGCTTCGTCGATGATCCACGAGTCCGGTAAGAGGTGCCCATGACTGCCCCATCGGAAACGTTCGGAAACGTCGGGACGATGACGCTGGAAGCATTTGCCGACACCATTGTCCCCGGCGAGAAACGGCACGCCGGTGACCGTGCGGTGGCCGGCGCCGACTCCGGAGGCGGCGCGGTGGCCGCGGGGGCGCTGGACCTGCTGCGTGATCCGGCCACCGGTCTGGCACCCACCCTGGATTCCCTGGTGATCACGCTCAACGAGCACGCCGGGCGGTACGCCACGGAGCACGGGCTGGAACCGCCGGACGACGTGCCGCCGTTCGTCGGCCTGTCGTTCCCGGACCGCACCGCCCTGGTGGCGGAACTGACCGCGCCCGAGCACCCGGAGAAGGCGATGTGGGTCGGGCTCGCGCTGTTCAGCAACATGGCGTTCGACACCGGCGCGCACCTGGCCACCGCCGAGGCGTTCCAGCAGGGCCATCCCGGCCTGCTCGCGATCGGCTACGCCCGCCCCGGACCGGACGGGCTGTGGCGCTTCCCGTCCTTCTCCTACGGCCGGCGGCTGGCCGATCCGCATCCGCGCACCACGGCGACGGGGAGCCCGGCATGACCGTGGAGAGCACCGACGTCGTGGTGATCGGCACCGGCTTCGGCGGGTCGATCGCCGCCTACCACCTGGCCACCGGCGGCGCCCGGGTCGTCATGCTGGAGCGAGGCCCCTGGCTGACCGCGGACGAGTTCGACCACGACTTCCAGCTCGGCAAGTCGTACACCCGGGTCTTCGACTTCGTCATCGGGGACGGCATGAGCGTCCTCGGCGGCAACTGTGTCGGCGGCGGCAGCGTCGTCTACTTCGCGACCATGCCCCGGGCGCCCGAGTTCGTCTTCCGCCGCCGGGGATCACTGGACCAGCCGATGTGGCCGGCCGCGATCACCCGGGAGACCCTCGATCCGTGGTACGACCGGGTCAGCCGGGCCCTGCCGATCCGTCAGCAGGAGTGGGACCGGGTGCCGTACGCCGGTGGCCTGTTCGGCGCCGCCTGCCATCATTCCGGCCGCACCGCCAACCCCTCGCCGGCCGCCGTCGACGTCGACCGGTGCACCAACTGCAACTGGATGATGGCCGGCTGCCGGTTCGACGCCAAACGCTCCATGCTGCTCAACTACCTGCCCGGGGCGCTGGAGCACCGGACCGAGATCAGGCCCCTGCACGAGGTGCAGCGGCTGACCCGCAACGCGGACGGCGGCTACCGGGTCCACTACCGCGTCGTCGACGAGACCGACTACCGCGTCCTGCACGACTCCGGCGAGATCGACGCGAAGATCGTGATCCTGGCCGCCGGCACGGCCGCGACCCCGGTGATCCTGCAGCGTTCGGAACCCGACCTGGGGCCGATGCCGCACGCGGTCGGGCGCTACTTCTCCGGCAACGGGGAACGGCTCAACACCGCGGTCTTCGACGAGGACCGGGTCCGCGAGGTGCTGGGGCTGAGCCGGGAGGACGGGCCGGCGTACGCGGCGAACCAGATCGGCCGCGGGCCGACCGTGGCGTGCTGGGACAAGCTCGACGGCGATCTGCCCGAGTTCGAGCGCTACTCCCTGGAGCAGCTGTACTTCCCGCCCGGTCTCGGAACCATCCTCGCCCAGGTTCCGGACGCCACCGGGCCCTCCTGGTTCGGCCGGGAGAAGAAGGAGATGCTCCGGCGCTGGCAGTCGTGGCTGACCGTCTTCACCATGTCCGAGGACGACAACGAGGGTGTGTTCGGCCCGCCGCCGGAGACTGGGAACGCGGTCCGGCTGTCGCAGCAGATGCTCGGCACCGGCCCGCTGAGCTACTCCCCCACCAAGAACACCTGGCGCGGCTGGGAACTGTCCGACGCCGACGTCCGCGACATCCTGGAGAAGGACGGCCTGGCCCGGGTACGGCCGTGGACCAACGACCTGGTCGGCGCCTACACCGTGCACCCGCTGTCGTCCTGCCGGATCGGCGACGACCCGCGGACCAGCGCCCTCGACGACACCCACGAGCTGCGGGGGCACCCGGGCATCTTCGTCACCGACGGCTCCGCGGTGCCCGGCGCGCTGACCGTCAACCCGGCGCTGACCATCGCGGCGCTGGCCGAGCGGGCGATGCCGGGGATCGTCCGGGCGGCCGCGGCCCGGGGCGTCGACGTGACCTACCACGGCACCCTGCCGGAGGGTGTCCGCAGCTCCGCGCGGCCGGTGGTGGCCGGTCCGGCCCCGCGCGAGGGATGACCGCGATGGCGGGTCTGTTCGCCCGGGCCACCCGGGGCATCACCCTGGCTCAGATCCGGCATGTGGCACCGGTCCGGCCGAACGCCGCGACCGGTGCCGTGGCCACCGTCTACGCCCGGATGGAACGGGAGTTCGGCATGCTCGCGCCGCCGGTGGCGCTGCATGCCGCCGACCCGGGCCTGCTGGCCGCGGCCTGGCTGCTGGTCCGTGAGACTCTGCTGACCGACGGGGAGCCGCCGCGGGCCGACCGGGAGGTGGTCGCCGCGGCGGTGTCGCTGGCGAACCGGTGCCCGTACTGCGTGGAGATCCACGGCGCCGCGCTCAGCGGCCTGATCCGGCACCCGGACGCGGCGGCGGTGGCCGCCGGGGACTGGGCCGCCGTCCACGACCCGGGACGGGCCGCGACGGCGCGCTGGGCCACCGGGACCGGGCCGGCGCCCCCGGGCCCCGGGCACGACCGGCGGACCGGCGTGGCGTTCACCTTCCACTACCTGAACCGGATGGTGAACGTCTTCCTGCCGCCGACACCGTTGCCGGCGGTGCCACCGGCCGCCCTCGGCGGCGCCCGGCGGGCGGCCGCCTCGGTGCTCGGCCGGTTCGCGCGGTACCGGCCCGCTCCCGGCACCGATCTGGACCTGCTGCCGGCCGCCACGCTGCCCGCGGACCTGGGCTGGGCCGGCGCCGGGGCGCTCGGCCAGGCGCTGGCCCGGGCCGGCGCGGCGATCGAGCGGGCCGGCGCGCGGGCGCTGCCGGCCGAGGTCCGGGAGCTGGTGCGCGGGCAGGCGCGGGCCCCCGGCCCGGGGCTGACGGCACTCGGCGCCGGCCCGGTGGTCGCGTCGCTGCTGCGCCCGGTCCCGGCCGGGGAGCGGGCGGCGGCCCGGCTGGCGCTGCTGACAGCGGTGGCGTCGTGGCGGGTCGACGACACCGTGGTCGGCGCGGTCCGCGACGAGGGCGTGACCGATCCGGATCTGCTCGCGATCGTGGCGTGGGCGGCGTACACGGCGGCCCGGGTGGCCGTCCGCGAACCGCTGCCGGGCCGACAGCAACCAGAGAGATGACCCGGCCGGGCGGACGGCGGGATGGTGTGAATCAGGCAGAAGACGACGGGAGTACGGCATGCAGCACCCCTCCATTCAGGCTCTCTTCGCCGCCCAGGTGGCCCGGGATCCCGACGCGATCGCGCTCACCGGCCCGGACGGCGTGCTGCGGTACGCCGACCTGGACGGTCGCTCCGACACGCTGGCCCGCAGTCTCGCCGCGCGAGGCGCGGGACCGGGGACACCGGTCGCCATCCTCATGGAGCGTTCCGCCGAACTGGTGGTGGCGGCCCTCGCGGTGCTGAAGACCGGCGCCTACTACGTGCCGCTGCACACCGCCCATCCCCCGGCCCGCCTGCAGCGCGCCGTCGACGGCCTGGACGGCCCGCTGCTGCTGGCCGACGCCACCACCAGCGCGCGCGGGCTGCCCGAACGGTGCCGGGCGGTGCTGGTCGCCGAGGCGATGGCGGAGCCGGCACCGGACGTGACGCTTCCGGAGGCCGGCGGCGGCGATCTCGCGTACGTCATGTTCACCTCGGGCTCCACCGGCGAGCCCAAGGGTGTCGCGGTCAGCCACCGGGACGCCCTCGATCTGATCCTCCAGCCCGCCTGGGACTCCGGCGTCTACGACCGTTCGCTGCTGATCGCCCCGTTCGCCTTCGGCATGTCCACCTTCGAGATCTGGGTGCCGTTGCTGCACGGCCGCCGGATCGTGCTGTTCCCGCCGGGGGAGATCGAGCCGGGGGTGCTGGGTGACGTGATCGCCCGGGAGGAGGTCACCGTGGCGCACCTGACCGCCGGCCTGTTCCGGGTGGTCGCGCAGGAGGCGCCGGCGATCCTGGCGCCGCTGCGGCAGGTGATGACCGGCGGTGACGTGATCTCCGGGGCCGCGGTGGCCCGGGTGCTGGAGACGAACCCGGAGCTGGTGGTCCGGGCGATGTACGGGGCGACCGAGACGGTGCTGTTCACCACCCACGCGGTGCTCACCGCCCCGTGGACGGCGGCCGGTGTGGTCGGGGTGGGCCGGCCGCTGGCCGGCAAGCGGGTGTACCTGCTCGACGACCGGCTGCGGCCGGTCGGCGCCGGGGACCGCGGCCAGGTGTACGTCGCCGGTCAGGGCCTGGCCCGCGGGTATCTGGGCCGCCCGGACCTGACCGCGGAACGGTTCGTGGCCGACCCGTTCGGGCCGCCCGGATCCCGGATGTACCGCACCGGGGACCTGGGCCGGCTGACCGCGGACGGCGACCTGGAGCTGGTCGGCCGGGCCGACGACCAGGTGAAGATCCGTGGGTTCCGGGTGGAGCCGGCCGAGGTGGAGGCGGTGCTGGCCGAGCATCCGGCGGTCGCCGACGTGGCGGTGGTGGCGCGCGGACCGCAGCACGACGACCGGCGGCTGGTGGCCTACCTGGTGCTGAAGCCGGGCGAGGACCCGGCCGGGCCGCGGGAGCACGCGGCCCGGCTGCTCGCCGGCTACATGGTCCCGGAGGCCTTCGTCGAACTGGAACGGTTGCCGCTGACCCCGAACGGCAAGGTCGACCGGGCCGCGCTGCCCGGCCCCGGGTCCGGGCCGGCCCCCGGGACGGCGCCGGCGGTGGTGGACGATCCCACCACCGCGATGGTGTGCGCGGCGTTCGCCGAGGCGCTGGCCAAACCGGCCGTCGGCCCGGACGAGGACTTCTTCGCGCTGGCCGGGCAGTCCCTCCAGGCGATCCGCATCATCATCCGGATCGAGCAGGCGACCGGCATCCGGTTGCCGATCGAGACCCTCTACGACAACTCCACCCCGGCGCTGCTGGCCGGCCGGATCGAGGAACACCGTGCTCAGGAGGCGACGGCCGGTGCCGTCGCCGCGCTCTAGGACGACAACGCCGGGAGGAACCATGCAGAAGGCCAAATGCCCCTTCACCCTCGACACGATGGGCCGTGACCTGCACGGCGAGACCGACATGCTGCGTGCCGAAGGGCCGGCCGTCCAGGTACGCCTGCCGGGCGGCGTGACGGCCTGGTCGCTCAACAGCCACCAGGCGATCCGGCAGGTCCTGAGCGATCCGCGGGTCACCAAGAACGCCCGCAACCACTGGCCGGCCTTCATCGACGGCGAGATCCCGCCGGACTGGGAGATGATCAGCTGGGTGGCGATGGACAACATGGTCACCGCGTACGGCCGGGACCACGTCCGCCTGCGGCGCCTGGTCGGGAAGGCGTTCAGCCCCCGCCGGACCGAGTCGCTGCGCCCGCGGGTGATCGAGCTGACCGACCAGCTGCTCGACGGCATGGCCGCGGCCGGCCCGGGTGCGACGGTCGATCTGCGCGAGCGGTTCGCCTACCCGCTGCCGGCCCGTCTGGTCGCCGACCTGATCGGGATGTCGGAGAAGGCGCGGGCCCGGACCGCCTCGGTGATCGACATGATGGTCGACACCACCGTCACCCCGGAGCAGGCGCAGGGGGTGCTGGCCGGGTGGCGTACGGCGATGGACGAACTGATCGAGGAGAAGCGCCGGAACCCGGCCGAGGACATCACCAGCGACCTGATCGCGGCCCGCGACGAGGACGGCTCGGCGCTCAGCGAGCAGGAGCTGGCCGACACCATCTTCGCGATCCTCGGCGCCGGCTCGGAGACCACCATCAACTTCCTGGACAACGCGGTCACCGCCCTGCTCACCCACCCGGAGCAGCTGGCGGCGGTGCTGTCCGGGGAGCGGTCCTGGGAGGACGTCACCGACGAGGTGCTGCGGACCGAGTCGCCGCTGGCCCACCTGCCGCTGCGGTACGCGGTCGAGGACATCGAGGTGGGCGGCGTCCTGATCCCGAAGGGCGACGCGATCCTGGTCAACTACAGCGCGATCGGCCGTGACCCGGCGCTGCACGGCGCGGACGCGCACGTCTTCGACATCGCCCGGCCGGACAAGGAGCACCTGTCCTTCGGGTACGGGCCGCACTACTGCCTGGGCGCCGGGATCGCCCGGATGATCGCGTCGGTCGGCCTGTCCCGGCTGTTCGCCCGGTTCCCGGATCTGTCGCTGGCGGTGCAGCCGGACGAGCTCCAGCCGCTGCCGACGTTCATCATGAACGGCCACCGCAGCCTGCCGGTCCGGCTCACCCAGGCGGCGATGGCCTGACCGGCCCGCACCACGAACGATCGGCGGTGACCCCGGGTCGGGTCACCGCCGATCGGTGTCGCGGGGTCAGGCCGCGGCCGGGCTGGTCCCGTGCTTGAGCACCCGGTAGATCATGTCGGGCGTCTGCAGCTCGGCCGGGGAGTCGACGAGACCCGCCACCCGCATGAACGTCCGGGTCACCGCGCCGTCGCGGGTCGCCGCGGACTGCATCAGCGCCATGTACGAGTTCATCATCTGCAACTCCGGCGGGCGGGGCCCCTCCACCTCGGGGTAGGCCAGGTCGCCACCGGCGGACACCTGCCAGGGGACGTCGATCAGCGCCGCCAGGTCCTTGAAGTAGACCAGCGGCTCCGGCACCCCCCGGGCCAGGTGGGTGCGCAACGCCAGTGCCTCCAGCGCGGCCACCGTCATGCCCTGGCCGTACACCGGGTTGAAGCTGCACATCGCGTCGCCGTGCACCAGCAGCCGCTCGGGGAACCGCTCCAGCAGCTCGTACCGCCGCCGTACGCTGGCCGGGTATTTGAACGCGACCGGTTCGTCCAGCGGCTCCGCGTCGTGGATCACGTCGTGGACGTCCGGGACCGGCAGCGACCGCGCCCACGCCATGAAGGACTCCCCGTCGGGAGCGGCCGCGTCGCCCAGCACACCGGTCATCGACACGATGCACCGGCCGTCACCGACCCGGGAGAAGAACGCCCCGCGCGGGTGGGAGGGTGACGAGACCGGGTTGATCGACAGGTCGCCGTCGAGCCGGCTCTCGTCGCGCAGCCGGAAGTGCCGGGTGGTGTAGGTCAGGTCGATCCGGACCTTCTCCTCGGCCGGGCGCTCGTAGCCGAGTTCCGCCAGCCACACCGGGGTCCGCGAGCCCCGGCCGGTGGCGTCGACGACCAGGTCGGCCTCGATGACCCGCTCGGTGCCGTCCCCACCGTGCTCGCTGACCCGGACGCCGGTGATCCGCGCCCGGTCCGGGGTCGCGACCAGGCCGGCCACGTCGGTCTCCTCCTCGAACCGGACGTTGGGCAGCGCGGCGACCCGGGCCCGCACCATCCCCTCCAGCACGGGCCGGTCGGCGGAGACGCAGAGCAGCCCGGTGGTGCCCTTGCGCAGCCGCTGCCCGTTGAAGAACCAGCGCAGCTCGCCGAGGTCGCCGGTGGGTACGCCGGCCGCCACCGCGTCCTCGGTGAAGCCGGGGAACAGTTCGTCGAGCACCTGCTGCCCGCGGGCCAGCAGACCGTGCACGTGCCGTCCCTGGGGGACGCCGCGCCGTGCGGTGGTGACACCGACGATCCGGTCCCGGTCGACGACGACCACTTCGGTGTACGCGTCGGACAGCACCCGTGCGGTCAGCAGACCGGCCATGCTGCCACCCAGGACGACGGCACGGCCGCCCGGTTTCTCCTGCATCGCGGTTCCTCCCTCTTCTGGCCCGGCTCAGCGGAGCCCGACCTCGACCGTCTCATCGCGGGGGTCCGCCGGTCGTCTCCCCGATTGCGCTTGTCGCACCGGCCGGCGCCGGGTTCGGCATTTCCGGAGATGAAGACCGATCCGGCAGCGTGCGAGCCTGATTCGCGGTGGCGGTCACGGACCGCCGGACAGCCACGAGAGGCGAAGGAGAATCCCGATGGATGTCATTCAGCTCCCGTCGCGGACCGAACTGGTGGAGGGCGCGGCCCGGATCGTGCCGGCCCTGCGGGAGAACGTGGCCTGGGGCGAGACGAACCGCCGCCTGCACGACGACACGGTCGAGGCGCTGACCGAAGCGGGGATCTTCCGCCTGATGCAGCCCACCCGCTACGGCGGCTTCGCGGCCGGCGCCCGGACCACCGTGGACGTGCTGAGCGAGATCGCGCTCGGCGACCCGGCGGCCGCGTGGGTGGGCGGGGTCGGTGCGATCACCTCCTTCATGACGTCGCTGCTTCCGGACGAGGTGCAGGACGAGGTCTTCGGCGACGGGACGGCGCGGCTGTGCGGCACGCTCAGCCCGACCGGCATGGCCGTGCCGGTCGACGGCGGCCTGATGCTCAACGGCAAGTGGGCGTTCATCAGCGGGGCCCGGCACGCCACCTGGCAGGTGATCGTGGCGGTCGCGCCGGCGCCGGGACCGTCCGGCGAGTTCTGGCCGATTCTGACCGTGGTGCCGATGAGCGAGCTGGGACTCGTCGACGACTGGGACACCTCGGGCCTGCGGGCGACCGGCAGTGTCAGCACGGTGGCGGAGAACGTCTTCGTGCCGGGCAACCGGGTGCTGCCGCTGCCGCTGGTGCTCGCCGAGCAGTACGCCTCGGCGGCGAACGCGACGTCCCCGGTCTTCCGGACGCCGCTGTTGCCCACCGCCTCGGCGCTGTCGATCGGCCCGGTGTGGGGCATCGCCCGCGCGGCTCAGCGGGAGTTCCTCGACCGGCTGCCCGGCCGCAAGATCACCTACACCGGGTACGAGAACCAGCACGAGGCGCCGCTCACCCACCTCCAGGTGGCCGAGGGGTCGCTGCTCGTCGACGAGGTCGGGTTCCACAGCCGCGCGGTCGCCGATCTGGTGGACGGCAAGGGGGCCGGCGGATCCGCCTGGTCCGCGCTGGAGCGGGCCCGGGCCCGGGCTTCGATGGGGCGGGCGGTCCGGCTGGCGAAGGCCGCGGTGGATACCTTCGGTGAGGCCAGCGGCGGGTCGTCGATCTACAGTTCGGTGCCCATTCAGCGGCTGGTCCGGGACATCGCCGCGGTGAACCTGCACGGCCTCATGCATCCGAACACCAACGATGAACTGTACGGCCGCGTCCTCTGCGGGCTGGCGCCGAACACCCTCTATTTCTAATCGTCGGTCATCCGATGTCCGGCGCCGTTCACCGTCCGGTGGGCGGCGCCGTTTCCCGGCGATCCCCGCTATGAGACAAGGGTGTGACCCACGCCTTCCGGCAGCGGATCACACCCTTGAGCCGATGGTGTCAGCGCGGATCGCGCGGACCGTTCTGATAAACCGCCAGCCGCCACGTGCCACCGTCGCGCACCAGGATCCAGGAGGCCCGGATGGCGTCCTCGTCGGACAATTCCCCGGCGTCCGCCCGAATGACACCGCCCTCGGTTATCAGCGCCACCGCGTCGGCCGAGAGCGGTTTGACCTCCAGCGGTCTGCCGGTCACCCGGGTGCCCTTGTAGTGGCTCGCGAAGGCGGCCTCCATGAATGACCGGATCTCATCCCGGCCTTTGCGATAGAGACCGGGAAGGATCATTGTGCCGCCGTCCAGGAAGAGATCGGCGAAGGCGTCGGCGTCATGCTCGGCCCAGGCTTTGATCATGCGGGCCGGCACGGCGGCGACCGCCGCCTGGTCCGCGGCGGAGAACGCGTTGCCGGTGGTCGTGGTCATGGTGGCACCTTCCGGTCGGGGTAGCCGGGACGCGGGTCACGGCTTGGGCGGGTCGAAGAGGTTCGGGAATCTGGCGATCAGGCCGAGGTCTCCCCGGGTCCGGAGCCTGCCCCGGATCACCAGCGCCACGGCGTGCGCGTTGCCCGTGACGAGCTGCAGGTAGGACACCGCGCCCAGGGTGAGGGTGAGGTCGGGGACGCCGCCCGGGACCGGGGACACCACGCAGCGCCCGTCGGCGATCGTCATCTCGTAGTGGTCCTGCCCGCCGTCGCCGCGGTCGCCGACGAACCAGTGCACGGTGGCCACCAGTCCCTCGGCCCGGTCCGGCCGGAACACGTCCGGCATGCTGTGGAACAGCCGGTCGAGCAGCGCCCGGCGGTCCGGCCCGTGCACCAGCCCGGTCAGTTCGTCGGCTCCGGCGCCGGCCACGTAGCGGCCGAACGCCACCAGGTCCATCGTGGCGGGGTCGCTGGTATCCATCGGCGGCTCCTTCGGCAGCGGGACCGGCCGGCCCGGACGGCCACCGGTCCTGCCATCGATCCTGCCCAGGACGCCACCGGCCGTTCCACTTCCAGAGTGCGCCGGATCCTCAGGCCGCCAGCGCGTCGCCGGCCCGCTGCGCGGCCACCCGCTTGAGCGCCTGCTTGCGGGCGTCCATCAGGGCGAGCAGCACCGGCGGGTCCATGGCCTGGGCCGGGGCCAGCGTCAACTCGATCTGCAGGACGTCGTCGTGGTTCACCGTGAGCGGGCCGAAGCTGGCGACGTCGGGCTGCCCGGGACCGCTCTCGCCGTCGCGCACCGCGCCGATACTGGACTCCGCCGACTGGGCCAGCAGGTACCAGGTGCCCGGCGGCACCCCGGTGAAGTCATAGTTCCCGGGCAGTCCCAGCGCGGCACAGCGCACCGGCTGCCCCTCGGGGATGCGGTCCGGGAACAGTCCCACGAAGACACCCGGTGACCGGGCCGGATCACCGGTGATCCGGCCGAAGACCCGAGCGCCCCGGCCGGATTCGCGCCGGGCCGCCGTCGATGTGCTCACCTGGTCGATGAACCCCCGCCCGCGCCGGTAGGCGGTCGGCGACATGCCGACACTACGGCTGAAACGCGAGCTGAACGTGCCGACGCTGCTGTAACCGACCTTCAGGCTGATGTCCGCGACGTTGAGCGTGGTCGAGACGAGCAGACTCTTGGCCTTCTGCAACCGCAGCGCGGAGAGAAACCGGCCGGGAGAGACGCCGGTGGCCCGATGGAAGACCCGGGAGAAGTGGAATTTACTGAACAGCGCGGCTCGCGCCAGATCATCAACGGTGAGCGGTTCCGAGAAATTCTCCTCCATTGCTGAGATGGCACGCCGGATGGCGCGGTCCAGTGCGACGTCCATGACGGTCTCCCGATTTCCAGTGCAATAGGAAATAGGCGCTCAACGCTTCGACTTTGTTAATCCTGCGTTACCTACGCCATGACAGCCCGACGACACGCGCCGAGCCATGAACCCCCGATTCGCAACGCCGACGCTACCTGAGCCCTGGCGGCGACCGCAATAAAACAGCGACGCAAGTGAATGCTGTCCGCATCCGGCGTGCCAACACAGAGTTATGCCAACGATCAACATTAGATCGCCATTACGGTCATATCCCGTTTTAAGGCCTGGGGTTCACCGACGGGCACCGATGCCCGAATGGCCGCCTTTCGCGCAAGTCCCACCAGTTTCGGTGGACACCATCGACAAATAGGTGGACACCCATTTTAGGGGGGTCCCGGAACTCGTGGTCGTACACCGGCTTCCGGTTGTCGGTCTGAGCCGTCCCCACTCGTCGGTTGACGACAGGCACGGCGCCACCGGGCGCCACCGGCGAGGAATCGGAGTCGACGTGGATCGCGTACGTGGGTGGGGACGGCTGGTCTCCGGACGGGCCACCAAGTGGGTCGTCCTGGGGGCATGGCTGTTGCTGGTGATGCTGGCCGGGCCCCTGGCGGGCAAGGTCGGCGAGGTCCAGGAGAACGACTCGGCACAGTGGCTGCCCAGCGACTCGGAGGCCGCCCGGGTTCTCGACGAGATGCCGGCGTTCCTGGGCGAACAGGCCGCGCCGGCCATCGTCGTCTACGCCCGCCCCGGCGGTGTGACAAGCGACGACACGGCCCGCGCGACAGCCGACGGGCAGCGCCTGGCGGGTGTGGACGGCCTGGTCGGCTCGGTCTCGCCACCGCTGCCGTCCGAGGACGGCGCCGCGCTGAGCGTGGTGGTCCCGCTGAGCATGGCCGGCGACGGCTGGAACCAGAGCGCCGCCCGGGTCGAGGCCATCCGGGAGATCGTCGGCGACAGCGCCGGCGGGCTGACCGTGGCGGTCGCCGGGCCGGCCGCGATCTTCGCCGACCAGGCCACCGCCTTCGAGGGGATGGACGCCACCCTGACGATGGTCACGGTGGTGGTCGTGGTGGTGATCCTGCTGTTCACCTACCGGAGCCCGGTCCTCTGGATCCTCCCGCTGATCTCCGCCGGTCTCGCCCTGATGAGTTCCCAGGCGGTCATCTACCTGCTCGCCGAGCACGCCGGGCTGACCGTGTCCGGCCAGGGCTCGGGCATCCTCACCGTGCTGGTCTTCGGCGCCAGCACCGACTACGCGCTGCTGCTGATCGCCCGCTACCGCGAGGAGCTGACCCGGCGCGAGGACCGGCACGTCGCCATGGCGGTCGCGCTGCGGCAGGCCGGGCCGGCCATCGTGGCCAGCGCCGGCACGGTGGCGGCCGGCCTGCTGTGCCTGAGCGTCGCGCAGATGAGCTCGACCCGGGGCCTGGGCCCGGTGGTCGCCGTCGGCATCGTCGTCGGCCTGATCGCGATGATGACCCTGCTCCCGGCCCTGCTGGTGATCTTCGGCCGGTGGGTCTTCTGGCCCCGTAAGCCGCACGCCGGCGCCGTCGCGGACCAGTCGAACAGCATGTGGGCACGACTCGGCGCGGCGGTCGCCCGCCGCCCGCGCCAGGCCTGGATCGCCACCGCCCTGGCGCTGGCCGCGATGGCCCTCGGCACGCTGCAGCTGGAGGCACACGGCTTCTCCGCCGAGAACGCCTTCGTCGAGAAGCCGCAGGGCGTCCAGGCCCAGGAACTGCTGGCCCGGCACTTCGACGCCGGCGCTGGCCAGCCCGTCCTGGTCATCGGCGACGCGTCGGCGGCGCCCCGGATGCGCCAGGCGATCGCCGCCGTCGACGGCATCGTCGAAGTGAGCGAGCCGCAGGTCGACGGTGGGCGGGCGCTGCTCCAGGCCACGCTGGCCAGCCAACCGGACAGCGACGCGGCGACCGCCACGGTGGAGCGGGTCCGCGACGCGGTCGCCGCGGTGCCCGGCGCCGACGCCGTCACCGGCGGCAACACCGCCGCCACCCTCGACGTCAGCGTCGCGAGCGGCCAGGACAACCGGGCGATCATCCCGCTGGTGCTGCTGGCCATCCTGATCATCCTGGGCGTGCTGCTGCGCGCCGTGGTGGCGCCGATCATGCTGGTCGCCACCGTGGTGCTGTCCTTCGGCGCGGCACTCGGCCTGAGCGCGCTGACGTTCGAGCACGTCTTCGGCTTCACCGCGGCCGACACCTCGTTCCCGCTGTTCGTGTTCGTCTTCCTGGTGGCGCTGGGCGTCGACTACAACATCTTCCTGATGACCAGGGTGCGCGAGGAGGCCCGGGAACACGGTCCGGTCGACAGCGTGGTCCGGGCGCTGACCAGCACCGGCGGCGTCATCACCTCGGCCGGGATCGTGCTGGCCGGCACGTTCGCCGCCCTGGCGACGCTGCCACTGGTGTTCTTCGCCGAACTCGGCTTCGCCGTCGCGCTCGGCGTCCTGCTGGACACCATGATCGTCCGATCGGTGCTGGTGCCGGCGCTCAGCATCGACCTGGGCCGCACACTCTGGTGGCCGTCCCGCGCGACCGCGCCGGTCCCGCCCCCGCCGCCGCGCACACACGAAGAAGACACACCGGTCCCGGCCGGACGAGGCTGACGTCCATGACGTTCCACTCCGTCCCGACCCGTACCAGGAGGTCATGGTGAGCCTGCCCGAAGTGGTCTCCCGCGAAGTTTGGCTGGTGGCGCGGAAACGGTTCCTCGCCACCGAGAAGCAGCTGACCAGGGCCCGCGACGAGGTCAACGCCGAGCGGCGGCGGCTGCCGATGACACGCGTCGACGACGGTTACGTCTTCGACACCGCGGCCGGCCCGAGGAGTCTCCTCGACCTGTTCGAGGGGCGCCGTCAGCTCATCGTCTACCACGCCATGCCGTTCCGCGACGCCGACTCGTTCTGCAAGAGCTGCTCGTTCTGGATCGACAACATCGGGCACCCGGCCCACCTCAACGCCCGCGACACCTCCCTGGTGATCGACTGCCCGGAGCCGCTCGACAAGATCCAGAAGGTGGTCGACCGGATGGGCTGGGGCCGGCTCACCTGGACCTCGTCGGCGGGCACCGACTTCTACCGGCACCTGTGGGTGACCCCGGACGGCGCCCGCGAGGCACTACCGCCCGGGGTCAGCGCGTTCCTGCGCGACGGCGACGCGGTGTTCCACACCTACTCGACCCACCAGCGGGGCAGCGAGCTGCTGAACGGGACGTACATGTACCTCGACCTGACCGCTCTCGGACGCCAGGAGGACGGCCTGTCCTGGACCCAGTCCTGGCTGCGCTACCACGACGAGTACGACGGCTGAGCCGCCACACGGCAGGGCCCGGGACATCGCGTCCCGGGCCCCTCGTGGTTCACCGATGACGCAGGTCGTCCCGGACCCGGCGCAGATCCGGGAAGTCGGCCATGTCCGGCACGGTCCAGCCGTCCAGGTCGTACTCGGCCAGGCAGTCGTCGACGAACGACCGGTGCCGGTCCGCGTCCCCGGAGACCATCTGCGACATCAGCAACTCGATCCGGATGTTCTCGTGGTTGCCCGAGTAGTTGCGCTCGTAGAGCTCGTGCCGGCCGCCGAACTCGGTGCCCACCGCGTCCCAGAGCAGTTTCATCACCTTCACCCGCTCCACCGCGTCGGCGCCGCCGGAACCCCGCAGATACTTGTCGAGGTACGGGCGGATCTCCGGGTTGCCGAAGTCGGCGGCGCTGGAGTTGACGTAGATGAGGCCGCTGGCCACGTCCTGCAGGGCGATCTCCCGGATCCTCGGATACCCCAACTGCATGAACCAGCGGTACGCCATCCCGTACTGCGGATTGGGCAGCACCCCGCCGTTCTTCCACGGCACCGGATTGCGCGCCGACGCGTCCGACAGCGCCCAGAACAGATTGCGCCAGGCCAGCACCTCCCCCAGCCGGGCCTGCACACCCCGGAACTCGTGGGTACCGGTCAGCTCCAGCGCCTTGAGCAGGGCACCGGCCAGGAAGTCCAGCTTGACCGCCAGACGGGTGCAGCCGTGGAACATCGCCCGCTCGTTGAACCCGGAGTACCCGGTGAACCGGGACACCTTGCCGAGGTCGCCGTAGATGAAGACGTTCTCCCACGGGATCAGGGTCTGATCGAGGACCAGGATGCTGTCGTTCTCGTCCATCCGCGACGACAGCGGATAGTCGAACGGGCTGCCCATCACCGCGGCCGTCGCGCTGTACGACGGCCGGCAGATCAGCTTCAGCCCCGGCGCGTCCACCGGCACCGTGGCGACCAGCGCGAACTTCCGGTCCTTGATCGGCAGCCCGGAATGCGCGAGGAAGGTGTAGTGGGTCAGCACCGAACTGGTGGCGACCACCTTCGCGCCGCTGACCACCAGACCGGCGTCGGTCTCCCGCTCGACGTGCACGAAGACGTCACCGACCTGGTCCGGCGGCAGGCTCCGGTCGACCGGCGGATGGACCAGCGCGTGGTTCCAGAACAGCACCTTCTGCTGCGACTCCCGGTACCAGCGGCGGGCGTTGTCCTCGAACGGCCGGTAGAAGTCCGCGTTGGCGCCCAGCGTCCCCAGGAACGAGGCCTTGTAGTCCGGGCTGCGGCCCATGAAGCCGTAGCTGATCCGGGCCCACTCGGCGATGGCCCGCTGGTCGGCGACCAGATCGTCGGCGCTGCGCGGGGTGACGAAGAACCGGTGGGTGAACCCCGGCTCGCCGCAGTCGGTGGGCGCGGTCAGCACCTCCCGGCGGGCCGGATCGTGCAGCGCGTCGTACTGGCGTGCGGTCATCCGGGCCGGGTTGTGGAACGCCGGATGGGTGGTCACGTCCTTGACCCGGTCGCCGTACAGGTAGACCTCCCGGCCGTCGCGCAGGCTCTCCAGATACTCCTCGCCGTTCAGCGGACGGGTCGGGGTCGGCTCGTCAGGCACCAAGGTGTCCCTTCTCTCGGTTGCGGGACGGTCTGTCGGTTACGGGACGGTCTGTCGTTTGCGGGGCGGGCGACGTCACCGCGGGCTGTGCGCGCCGGTCATCAGGGCGGCCAGGTCGTCGGGGCGGATGAAGGAGGGCGGTGGCGGCGGTCCCCAGCTGTACATGCCGAGGACCCCCTCGAAGGTCTCCGGTGTCCAGAGCTGGTCCTCGACGATGCAGTCGGTGTCGGTGTAGTACTCGGAGAAGTTGCCGGCCGGATCCCGCAGGTACCAGAAGAAGTTCGAGCCGACGTGGTGCCGTCCGAGGCCCCAGACATGCCGCTCGGGGTTGTCCCGCAACATCTGCATCGCGCCCCGGCCCACCTCGTCGACGTCGGTGACCTGCCAGGACGTGTGGTGCAGGAAGTTCACCGGGGTCCGCAGCAGCAGCAGGTTGTGGTGCTCCTGGGTGACCCGCAGGAACGCGCCGGCCTCCTTCACCAGGTCGCTCACCTTGAACCCGACGCCCTCGGTGAAATACCGCATCGACGTCGTCCAGTCGACGGTGCCCAGCACCACGTGGCCGAGCGCACGCGGGCGGACCGGGCCGGACCGCATGATCCCCGGCGCACGGGCGCCGATCCGGTCCGGCCGGCCCGGGCCGTTGAACAGTGGCGGCGGCGCGTAGGCCATCGGGCGCCGCCGCTCGATGCGGAGAGTGACCTCGGTCCCGGAGGCCGGATCCATGGTCACCAGAGCGTCACCCCGGCGCTGGGCCGGGACACCGATCCGTTGGAACCGCGCGGCGGCCCGGCCCAGATCGTCCTCGTCGTCGACGCCGATGACGAAGCCGACCAGGCAGCGCATCGGCGCCGGGACCAGACGCAGTTGTGCCCCGCCCTCCGTGGTGGCGAACCAGCCGTCACCGACCGGTTCCAGACCGAACTCTGTGTAATAGGCACTGGTCTCGGCGACATTCGGAACACCGATCGTGACCGATGACATTCTGTGGGTCGGCAAGGTCGCACCCCGATCTCCAGCAGGAATCGAACGGGACGGGAATTGTCTCCGGAATTCCGACCTTACCGCCGGAACGGGCCCGCCGAACTTCTCCGGAGCCCACTGCCGAGAAGTGCGCAATCTCAAACAAAAGAATGCGGGCGCATCCACAAAATAGGGATGCGCCCGCATCTTCTCAGGTGGTGCTCAGCTCATCAGTACGGGGGAGCTGACTTGCTGATCTCGTGCTTCTGCACGTCACCACCGAGAATCTCGGAGATCGGAGCCGGCGGGTTCGCCACCGCACGCCACTCGTTCAGCGCCTCCTCCGATTCCCACAACTCGAACATGTTCACCCGGGCCGGATCCACCGGGTCGGCGGAGATGGCCAGATCGACGTTGCCCTTGGCCTTGCGGGCGCGCTCGACCAGGTCGGTGTGGCTCTCCACGACCTTGTCCCGGTCCTCAGCCGCGACCGTGTACCAACCAGCGATGATGAGCATCTCTGTTCCCTTCTCGTACGATTTCCGACCGATGGTGGTCTTGGTTCTGTCAGGAGCGGGCGCCGGAGTCGACGGCGCTCGCCGAGGGCGGTGCCGTCTCGGGGGCCGCTCCGCCGGGCGGGGCGAATCCGTCCCGCATCGGCTCGACGTGCCGCAGGCTCAGCCAGGTGAAGACACTGAGCAGGACGAACAACCCGCCGGCGAGGGTCACCGCCAGGTGCAGCCCGTCGGTGAAGGCCAGCCGCGCCGACGCGGCCAGTGCCTCACCGATCGCCCCGGGCGCCTGCGCGGCCACCGCGAGGGCACCGGCCAGGCTGTCCCGGGCGGCGTCCAGCGCGTCGCCGGCCAGCCCCGGCGGCACGGTCAGCTGATCCCGGTACACCGCGGCGGCGATGCTGCCGCTGACCGCCACGCCCAGCGCGACACCGAGCTGGCCGTTGGTCTCCACCGCCGCCGACGCCGAGCCGGCCTTCTGCACCGGAGCCGAACTCACCACGATGTTGGAGCCCAGCGACACCACCGGGCCGACGCCGGCCATCGCCAGCGCGGTGCCGGCCATCACGCCGGCCAGGCTCCCGTCGCCGTCCACACCGGCCAGGATGAAATAGCCGGTGGCGGAGATCAGCAGGCCGCCGGCCATCAGCCAGGCCGGGCGGACGAACCGCGCCAGCCCGACGCTGATCATGATGCTGAGCAGCATGCCGACCGCCGGCGGGCCGAGCAGCAGCCCGGTCTTCAGCTGCGAGAACCCGTGCACCAGCTGGAGGAACAGATTGATCAGCAGCAGGCTGCCGCCCTGCACGGTGCCGACCACGAGGCTCAGGCCCAGAGCCGTGCGCAGTGGCCCGATCGAGAACAGGCTCAGATCGAAGAGCGGATCGGCCAGCCGCCGCTGCCGCATCACGAAGAGCACGCCCATCACCACACCGGCCAGCAGGGCGACGGCGGCGGGCCACTCCCAGCCCTCGGTGGCCAGCTGCTTCACCCCGTAGATCACCGGGATGATCGCCAGCAGGGTCAGCAGAACGCTGGGCAGGTCGATCCGGCCCGCGTCCGGGTTGCGGAACTCGGGCAGCAGGAACGGGCCGGCCACCAGCATCAGCACCATGACCGGCAGGGCCAGCAGGAAGACCGAACCCCACCAGAACTGGGAGAGCAGCGCGCCGCCGATCGGCGGGCCGAGAACCGCGCCGCCCATGAAGCAGGCCGACCAGACGCCGATCGCGGTGGCCCGCTGTTTGGCGTCCATGAACATGTTGGTGAGCAGGGCGAGCGTCGACGGGGCCAGGGTCGCGCCGGCGATGCCGAGGGCCGCACGTGCGGCGATGAGCATCGGCGCGGTGGTGGCGAACGCGGCGACGACGGAAGCGACGGCGAACATCGCGCCGCCGATCAGCAGCAGGCGGCGCCGGCCGATCCGGTCACCGACCGTACCCATGGTGACGAGGAAGCCGGCCACCAGGAAGCCGTAGGTATCGATGATCCACAACTGCTGGGTGCCGGAGGCGCCCAGGTCTTCGGCGAGATCGGGCAGGGCCAGGTAGAGCACACTGAGGTCGAGTGACAGCAGAAGCGTGGGCAGGGCCAGGATCACCAGGCCCAGCCACTCGCGCCGGCCGGCGACCTGCTGCGCCCCCTCGTGCGGGCTCGCGTTCATGTCGGAGTCCTCTCCTTCCTTCGCTGCACCGACGAACGAGGAGGACCGAGACCGACAGCCCGGCTCAGATATTTTTCGGCGGGCCTCCGCCCGGTGTCACCTCGCCCAGCCGGCGCACCAGATAGCGGTGCTCCGCGCCGGTCGCGGCGAGTTCGATCGCCCGCTGGTACGCCTCGGCCGCCTCCCGCGGCCGTTCCAGCCGGCGCAACAGCTCGGCCCGCGTCGCCGGCAGCAGGTGGTAGCCGTCCAGCGACCCGGACGCCTGCAACGCGTCCACCAGGACCAGGCCGGCCGCCGGCCCGTCGGCCATGCTGACCGCGACCGCCCGGTTCAGCTCCACCACCGGGGACGGGACCCAGCGGGCGAGCTGTGCGTACAGCGCCGCGATCTGGGCCCAGTCGGTGTCCGCGGCGATCGGGGCGCGGACGTGGCAGGCGGCGATGGCGGCCTGGATCTGGTAGGGCCCCGGCCGGCCCCGGCGCAACGTCGCCTCCAGCAGCCCGATCCCCTCCGTGATCCGCTCGGTGTTCCAGCGGGTCCGGTCCTGGGCGTCCAGGGTCACCAGTTCGCCGGTGTCGTCGGTGCGGGTGGCGCTGCGCGCGTCATGCATCAGCATCAGGGCCAGCAGTCCGGCGGCCTCGGTCTCCTCCGGCATCAGGTCGGCCAGCACCCGGGTGAGCCGGATCGCCTCACCGCACAGGCCGTGCCGCACCAGCTCGGTGCCGGCGGTCGCCGAGTAGCCCTCGTTGAAGAGCAGGTAGAGGACGCCGAGCACAGCCGTGGTGCGCTCGGGCAGCGCCTCGGCCGGCGGCACCTGGTAGCGGATCCCGGCGTGCCGGATCTTGTTCTTGGCCCGGACCAGGCGCCGGGACATGGTCTGCTCGGAGACCAGGAACGCGCGGGCGATCTCCACGGTGCTGAGGCCGGCCAGGGTGCGCAGCGCGAGCGCCACCTGGGCCTCGAAGGCGAGCGCCGGGTGACAGCAGGTGAAGATCAGGCGCAGCTGGTCGTCGCGGAGGACACCGATGTCCTCCAGCTCGTCCTCCGCCTCGCCGGTCGCCAACGCCGCGACCTCCTTGAGTTTGGCCGTGCCGAGGGCCTGACGGCGCAGGACGTCGACGGCGCGGTTGCGGGCGGTGCGCATCAGCCACGCGCCGGGCCGCTCCGGGACACCGTTGTCCGGCCAGTTCTGCAGCGCCACGGCGAACGAGTCCTGGACGCACTCCTCGGCCAGGTCCCAGTCGCCGGTGATCCGGATCAGGGTGGCGACCAGCTGGCGCCACTCGTCCCGGAAGGCGACGGCGATCGCCGCCTGGACGTCCGTCACGCGTTCCAGAGCGGCCGGACCTCGATCGCGCCGAACCGGGCCGCCGGGTGCTTCGCGGCGATCTCCAGAGCCTCGTCCAGATCGGCGCACTCGATCACGTTGTATCCACCGATCTGGTCCTTGGTCTCGGCGAACGGGCCGTCGGTCAGCAGCACGTCACCGCCCCGGACCCGCACGGTCGTCGCGTCGACGGTGGGCCGCAGGCCGGCGCCGCCGCGCAGCACCCCGCGCCGCTGCATCTCGTCGGCCCAGCCGGCACAGGCCTGCGCCGAGTTGATCGGGCCGGGGACCGGCATCTGCTCCTCGTCGCCACAGATCATCAGCATGTACTGCAATGGATTCCCCCAGATGACGGGTCGGGCACGCCGACCCGCGGTTGCGCACACCACGAGATGCCGCAAAAAACGGCGGGTCGGGACACTCGACGAAGACTACCGGGATTTCCCCGGAACGACCGTCCTGACCGACCACACCCGCCGACCCGGACGGGTGGACACAAGGGAGTCACGATGACGACGACACGATCAACCGACGGGACCGCCATCGACTTCACCCGGTCCGGAACCGGGCCGGCCGTCGTGATAACCGGCGGCGCGCTCAACGACCAGGCGGCGATGGCACCACTGGCGGATCTGCTCGCCACCCGGTTCACCGTCTACAACTACGACCGGCGGGGCCGCGGCGCCAGCGGCAACACCGAGCCCTACCAGGTCGAGCGCGAACTGGAGGACCTGCGGCACATGATCGAGCTGGCCGGCGGTTCGGCGTACGTCTTCGCGAACTGCTCCGGCGGTGCGATCGCCATCGAGGGGGCGGCCCGCGGCTTCCCGGTCACCAAGCTGGCGATGTACGAGCCGCCGTTCATCATCGAGGGCCAGCGCCGCAAGGTGGAGGACCGGTACCGCGAGCGGCTGGGCCGGATGCTGGACGAGGGCCGGCGGGGCGAGGCGATCCGCTACTTCATGAGCGAGGCGGTGGAGATGCCGCCGGAGACGATCGCCCGGGTCGGCAGCAGCCCGGCCTGGGAGTGGCTGGAGGGCATGGCGCCGTCGCTGCGCTACGACGCCGAGGTGATGGGCGACTACCGGCTCCCGCTCGGCCGGATGGCCCGGATCACCTGCCCGGTCCTGGTGATGGACGGCGCGGCCAGCCCGGACTGGGCCCGCAACACGGTGCAGTCGCTGGTGGACGCCGCGCCGAGGGCGCAGCGTGAGTCGCTGGACGGCCAGGATCACAACCTCAACGCCGACGTCGTGTTCCCGGTGCTGGAGAAGTTCCTGGTGTCCTGAGGCGGGACCGGCAGAGGGGACCGGGCGCACGGCCCGGTCCCCACTGCGGGGTACTCAGCCGACCGGTGCGTCCGGGGTGGTGACCAGGGTGCGGAGGGTCTCCTGGAATTCGGCGACCAGGTCCGCGATGGTGGCGGCGCGGAACTCGGTGCTGCTGAACTTCACCGCACCGACCATGCCCGCCGCCGGGTCGACCTCGAGCGTCCACAGGATCCCGTTCGGGATGTGCGAACTGACCGGCTGGAACATCCGGCGGTCGCGGATCTGGGCGAACCGGGCCGGGCCGAGACCGCCGGTGGCGCCGAACGGGTTCTGGAAGACCTGCATGGCGCCGACCGCGATGTCGTCGGCCGCGAAGGCCTCCATCAGCGTGGGCGCCAGCGGAATGATCTCGGCGAACGGGATCTCGTGGCTCTGCGCCTCGATGCAGGTGGCCCTGGTCCGGGCGAGGACGTCCCGCCAGGTGGCGCAGTCGGTGAGGTCGGTCCGCAGCGGGACGAAGTTGAAGAACGCGCCCACGGTGTCGGCGAATTCGGCCTCGGCCCGGCCGGCCGTGATCGTCGGGGTGACCACGTCGGTGTTGCCGGACCGGCGGGCCAGCAGCCCGTTGTACGCGGCCATCAGCACCATGAACATCGAGCAGCGTGACGACGCCGCGAACCGGGCGGCGGCCGTGGACAAGCCGGGCGCGACGACGAAGCGGTACGTGGCGGTGACCTTGTCGCCGCCGGCCGGCCCCGGGTGGTCCAGCGGCAGGCCGAGCGTCCGTGCCCCGGCGAGCTTGCGTGACCAGTACTCCCGGTGGCCGGCGATCGCGGCGGCGGCGGCCGGACCGTGCTGACGGGCCGTCCAGTCACGGTAGCCCGGCGCCTCCGCAAGCCCGTCCGGCCCGCCGAGCCGGGCGGCGTACAGCGCACCGAGATCACGGACCAGCAACCGCATCGACCAGCCGTCGGTGGCGATGTGATGGGCGATCAGGACCAGGACGGCGTCGGTGTCGTCGAAGCGCCCGAGATGCGCGCGCAGGAGCGGGGTCCGCCCGGCCTGGATGGTGCCGGCCTCCACCTCGTTGACGAACTCCTCGGCCCGGCGGTCCCGCTCGGGTCCCGGCCCGGCCGGCAGTCGCGAGGTCACCAGCGGTACCGGGGTCGCCGCGCGCACCTCCTGGTACGGCTCGCCGTCGTCGCGGACCAGGATCGTGCGCAGAGCCTCGTGGCGCCGGGCCAGATCGTCCAGGGCGCCCTGGAGCGCCCCGGTGTCCAGTTCCCCGCTGACCCGCAGCGCCTGGGTGTTGAAGTACCTGTCGCCGAACGGTCCGCCCTGGTCGCCGGTGTCGAAGGCGACCAGGAACGCCTGCGGCGCGGACAGCGGGGCCCGGGCCGACGGTCCGGCCGCCGCCCGCGGCGCGGCGGTCATCGGGCACCGGCCCGGTCGTGTGACGTTGCGGCCAGGCCACCGGGCACCCGGCGCAGGCAGTCCTCGCGGGAGGCCGGGCCGTGCAGCACCGCCCATCCGGCCGGCACGGCGGCGAACACCGGCCACAGCGAATGCTGATCCCATTCGTTCACCAACATCAGGAATTCGGCGTCCGGGTCGTCGAAAGCGTCGGGCATGGCGGTCCTCTCCTCGAGAAATGGCGGCCGCGGGCACGGGACTGCGACGACCATCGCAACGGTTCCGGCCCCCGCGCATCTCCCGCCGTGCCGTTCGGCCGGGGCGGGCGGCCATCGCGCATTCGAGAAGACGTTGACAAGTCCGCAACATTCCTACGCTGTGGCTCGCACATCGATCCGTGCCGGAAGTGCCAGAAGGGTGAACCGCAGTGAACATCCTCGCCGTCGTGCACAGTCCGCCCGGCAGTGGCGGGCACACCACCATGAGCCGTGTCACCGGTCATCTCCGCGCGGCCGGGCATCACGTCACGCTCGTGCCCGACCCCGATCCCGCGACGCTGCGTGATCTCGCCGGGCGTCACGATGCGCACCTGGTGATCGGGGCGCACGCATACCTGGCCGGGATGGCGTTCGCCGGCCTGCCGGTGCCGTCGGTGATCGCCTTCGGGGGCACCGATCTGAACGAGTTCGCCCACGATCCGGAGGCGATGGCCGTGATGACCGGTGCGGTGCACCGGGCCGCCGGCCTGGTCGCGTTCAGCCGGGACTTCCTGGACCAGGGGCGGCGGCTGTGGCCGGCGGCGGCCGGCCGGATGCGCCTCATCCCGCAGGCGGTCGCCGGGGAGCCCGATCTGTCGTACTCGCTGCGGGCCGGGCTGGGCATCGGCGACGACGGCGTGCTGTTGCTGCTGCCGGCCGGCCTGCGGCCGGTCAAGGACCCGTTGCTGCTGATCGACACGGTGCAGCGGTGGCACCGGGAGGACCCGCGGGTGCACCTGGTCATCGCCGGGATGGAGTACGACGACACCTTCGCCGGCATCGTGCGGCGCCGGTGCGCCCGCGCGCCCGGGGTGACGTTCGCCGGCCTGCTGTCCCGGCCGCGGCTGCACGCCGCGATGCTGGAGGCGACCGCGGTGCTCAACACCTCGCGGAGCGAGTGCATGCCGAACGCCGTGCTGGAGGCCATGTGGCTGGGCGCCGCGGTGATCGTGCGCGACGTGCCCGGCAACACCTGCGTGATCCGGCACGACGACACCGGACTGCTTTTCGGTACGCCGGACGAGTTCCGCGCCCAGGCGACCCGCCTGCTCACCGAGCCGGGGCTGCGGACCCGGCTCGGGGTGCGGGCCCGCGGCCACGCCTGGGAGTTCCACGACCCGCGCGACGAACGTGACGCCTACGACCGGCTGGTCCGGACCCTGACCGGGCCCCCGCCGGTGGAGGCCGCCCGTCATGGCCGTTGAACTGCTCGCCGTCAACGGTGTGACGCTGGCCGCGGAGCGTTTCGGCAGCCCGGCGGACCCACCGGTCCTGCTCGTCGCCGGCGCCGCGGCGCCGATGGTCTCCTGGCCCCGGGACTTCTGCGGCCGGCTGGCCGGCGCCGGGCGCTTCGTGGTCCGCTACGACCATCGGGATCTCGGGCGGTCCACGTCCTATCCGTGCGGTGCGCCCGGTTACCGTCTGGCCGACCTGGCCGGCGACGTGATCGGCCTGCTGGACGCCCTGGACCTGCCCGCGGCGCACCTGGCCGGCGTCTCTCTCGGTGGTCAGCTGGCCCAGCTGGCCGCGCTGGGCCATCCGTCCCGGGTGTCGTCGCTGACCCTGGTGTCGACCAGTCCCGCGGCGCTCGGATCGGCCGGCCGAGATCTGCCGCAGCCGTCACTGAGCGCCCTCTGCGCCCTCGACGACGTGGATCCGCCCGACTGGGAGCGACCGGAATCGGTGGTCCGTCATCTGATGGCCCTGGCCCGGATCCGGTCCGGCGGCGCCTTCGACGAGCCGGCCGCCCGGCGCGCCGCGGTCGCCGTCGCCGGCCACGGCGGTGACCTGCGGACCGCGGCCGCCAACCACGCGCTGCTCGGCGCGGGCACGCCGTGGCGGGAGCGGCTGCCGGAGATCGCCGTGCCGACGGTCGTGCTGCACGGCGACCACGACCCGCTGTTCCCGCCCGCGCACGGCCGGGCACTGCGCGACCTGATCCCCGGCGCCACGCTGATCACCCTGCCGGACACCGGTCACGACCTCTCCGGCGCCGGCTGGAACGAGCTGGAACGAGCGCTGCTCGCGGTCAGCGCCGGTTCATCCTGAACCCACGACATCGGAGGAAGCATGCAACCCCGTCCCTGCGACTGCACGCCGATGTGTGTGCTGCGCACCGAGAACCCGATGAACGTACGCCCGGCACGCAGCGACCGGGCCGCCCCGTCGGTCTACCGGCCGGACGGCGCGGCGCTCGCGGACCGGCTGACCAGTTACGCCGTGCTCGCCCATGATCCGGCCGTGCGGACCGTCGCCGCCGACTACTGGCTGCACAGCGAGCCCTACTACCGCGCGGTGATCGACGCGCTGCACCGGCTCACCGCCGGTGACGCGCCCGCCCGGGACGCGGTGCGTGAGCTGTCCGCCCGGCCCGACGACATCCGGGCCGAGCTGCGGGTTCATCGCCTCCTGGCCGGGCTGGCCACCACCCGGGCCGGCCGGGCCGACGCCGAACGGGCGGTCCGGGAGGCCGACGGCAACGTGTACATCGACTACCTGCGGGGCGCGCAGTACCTGCCGGCCCCCGCCCCGGCGACCACCGCCGCCCTGCGCGAGCGGGCCGGGCGGCTCGTGCCCCGGCCGGACGCCGCCCGGCCCGATCTGCTGGTCGTGGTGCCGCTGATGGACCGGGGCGACACCGGCCGCCTGCGCAACCTGCTCGCCTGTCTGCTGGCCCTGCGCGACCAGACGCTGCCGGCCTCGCGGTACCGGGTGACGGTCGCCGAGTTCGACACCGAACCGCGCTGGGAGACGGTGGTCCGCCCGCTGGCCGACCACTACGTGCACGTGCGCGCCGACGGCCCGTTCAACAAGTCGTGGACCCTCAACGCCGGGGTCCGGCACAGCCCGGGTCACGCGCCGGTGGTGTGCCTGCTGGACGCCGACATCCTCGCCGACCGGGACTTCCTGCGCCGCAACCTGGAGCGGTTCGGCGACGCGGGGCACGCCGCGCACCTGCCGCACACCGAGATGCTGTCGCTGGACCACGCCGCCAGTGACGCGGTCATCACCCAGCGCTGCCTGGCCGGCCGGGCGGAGGCCCCCCTCGGGCTGGCCCGCGGGCTGCTGCTGCGCGACGTGCCGGGAGCCTGTCTGTGGCTGCGGCGCACGGTGTTCGACGAGATCGGTGGCCTGGACGAGCGGTACCTGGGGTGGGGCGGTGAGGACGAGGACATGCTCGTGCGCACCTCCCGGGCCGGCGCCACCACCCAGTTCGACGACGTGCTGGTGCACCTGGCGCACACCCGCCCGGCGATGCGGCGTGCGGACGGCCGGCCGTTCAACGCCCATCTGGCGGTCGGCACCTGGCGGGGCACGGCCGGCTACGGCTCGCTGACCGGACCGGCCGCCGGCGTCCGGTAGCGCCCCGCACGCTGGGAGATGCCCAGGCGGAGGCCCCGGTGCGACGCTGAGGACGTCCTCGGTCGCCTGGCCCGTACCGCCGGCTCCGGTCCGGACGTTCACTCCGCGCGCCGACGCGACCTCCTTCGCTCTCCCGTCGGGAGTACCGCCATGACCTCAGCACCGTTCGGCGACCTGATCGTCGACCACGTCCGGTACTACACGGACGACCTCCGGGCCGTCGCCGCCTGGCTCGGCGACGGCTACCGGCTGCCCACCTTCGCCCGGTCCCGGCCGGGCGACCCGTCGCCCGCGCTGGGCATCGGCCGCGAGGGCATCCGCCTGCTGGTCACCAGCCCGGCGGACGAGACCGGCCGGCAGTACCTGCAACGGCACGGCGACGGTGTCGCCGACATCGCCCTGCGGGTGGACGACGCCGAGGCCGCGATGGAGGCGGCCCTGTCCCGTGGCGCCCGCCGGATCGGGCCGGTCCGGCACGAGGACGGGGTGACCACCGCGACCGTCGCCGGGTTCGGCGACGTCGTCCACACCTTCGTGGCGCGCGCGCCCGGGGTGGCCGGGCAGATCCTGCCCGGCCTGCTCCCGGTCACCCCGGCGGAGACCCCCGGGGGACCGCGCCTGCACGAGATCGACCACTTCGCGGTCTGCCTGCCGGCCGGTGAGCTGGACGCCACCGTGGAGTTCTACGAACGGGTCCTCGACTTCGACATGATCTTCACCGAGCACATCGTGGTCGGCACCCAGGCGATGAACTCCAAGGTCGTGCAGAGCGCGTCGGGTGCCGTCACGTTCACCCTGATCGAGCCGGACCCGCGGCACGACCCCGGCCAGATCAACGAGTTCCTGGCCCGGCACGGCGGCGCCGGGGTGCAGCACATGGCGTTCGCCACCGACGACATCGTGCACGCCGTCTCGGCGCTGGAGGCCGGCGGCGTCGCCTTCCTGGACACCCCGGACGCCTATTTCCAGATGATCGAACGGCGGCTGACCCTGGCCAAGCACTCGATCGCCGACCTGAACAAGCTCAACGTGCTGGTGGACGAGGACCACCACGGGCAGCTCTACCAGATCTTCGCGCGCTCGGCGCACCCCCGGGGCACCTACTTCAACGAGATCATCGAGCGGCTGGGCGCCCGTACCTTCGGCAGCGGCAACATCAAGGCGCTGTACCAGGCGGTCGAGATGCAGCGCAACGGCCTGCTCTGACCCCACCGTCCGTCCCGCCGGCACCAGCGGAGTCCAGGGCCGCCCGGCCGTCCGGCGGCCCTGCGTCATACCACCACCCGTACAGGAGGATCGATGCGCCCGTTCACCATCTCCGTCCCCCAGTCCGACCTCGACGATCTGCGGGCCCGGCTCGCGGCGACCCGGTGGCCGGACGAACTGCCCGGCGTCGGCTGGACCCGCGGGGTGCCCCTGGCGTACCTGCGGGAGCTGGCCGAGTACTGGCGTGACGGCTTCGACTGGCGGGCCGCCGAGCAGCGGCTCAACCGGCTGCCGCAGTTCCGGACCGAGATCGACGATCAGCCGATCCACTTCGTCCACCTGCCGTCCCCCGAGCCGGACGCGATGCCGTTGCTGCTCACCCACGGCTGGCCGGGCGCTTTCACCGAGTTCGCGGGAGTGGCCGAGCGGCTGCGTGATCCCCGGTCGCACGGTGGCGACCCGGCCGACGCGTTCCATCTGGTCATCCCGTCGCTGCCCGGGTACGGCTTCTCCACTCCGCTGCGCCGCCCCGGCTGGGACGTGCCCCGGATCGCCGCCGCCTGGAGCGAGCTGATGACCCGGCTCGGCTACCGGCGGTACGGCGCGCAGGGTGGTGACGCCGGTTCGCCGATCTCGCTGGCGCTCGGCGCCATGCGTCCGGAACAGGTGACCGGCGTGCACGTGAACATGCTGATGACCTTTCCGACCGGTGATCCGGCGGACCTCGCCGGGCTGGAGCCGGCCGACCTGGACCGGCTCGGTCTGCTGGCCCGGTTCGACGAGCATCTGTCCGGCTACATGAAGATCATGGCGACCCGGCCGCAGACGCTCGGCTACGCGCTCAACGACTCCCCGGCCGGGCTGCTGGCCTGGATCGCCGAGAAGTTCGAGGAGTGGAGCGACGGCGGGGTGGACCGCGACGAACTGCTCACCGTGGCCTCGCTCTACTGGCTGACCGGGACCGCCACCTCGGCGGCCCAGTTCTACTTCGAGGGCGCCGAGGGGGTGCGGGCGGCGGCGTCCGGGGTGGCCGGGCCGCCGGTCACCGTGCCGGTCGGGGTGGCGGTCTTCCCGAAGGACCTCTTCCTGCCGATCCGGCGCTTCGCGGAGCGTGATCTGAAGGCCGTCACCCGGTGGACCGAGTTCGACGACGGCGGCCACTTCGCGGCCCTGGAGCGGCCTCAGGCGCTGGTCGACGACGTCCGGGCGTTCTTCCGCACGGTGCGCTGACCTCTTCCCCACCCGAAAACGGCGTCCCCGACCGGAAGACCGGTCGGGGACGCCGTTTTCGGTGGACGCGGGTCAGGCCGGGACGGTCTCGGGACGCAGGACCTCCAGGATGTGACCGGACAGCCGGATCACGGTGGGTTTGTTCCACAGGATGTTCGGCGGCAGCTCGATGCCGTAGCGGCGGGACAGCCGGACCCGCAGCGACACCGTCATGATCGAGTCGAAGCCGATCTCGACCAGCGGCCGGCGCGTGTCGATGGCCGCCGACTCCATGTTGAGCTCGGCCGCCACCTGCTCGCGGACGTCGTCCAGCATGGTGCCGGCCAGGTCGTCCTCGGGCGACGTCCAGTCCAGCGCGAACCCGGCGGCCCGCTCGCCGTCCGGGCCGGCCGTGGTGGCCGTCAGGTCCCGCAGCATCGGCACCCGGGGCATGTTCGGCGGGGTCGGCAGCACCCGCAGCACCGCCTGGTACGGCAGGTGGAAGCGGTCCGCGAAGTCCCACGACCGGAACGCCTCGGCGGCCGACACCGCCTCCAGCCCGCGGCTGTTGGCCTCCATCATCGTGGTGCCGATCGACTCCGACATCCCGACGCCGCGCCACGACGTCCAGCCGAAGCTGGTGCTCCCGGCGTCCCCGGCCCGGTGCCGCCGGGCGGCGAGCGCGTCCAGGAACGAGTTGGCCGCCGCGTAACTCGCCTGCCCGGTCAGCCGGGCGAACTGCCCGCACGACGAGAACATCACGAAGAAGTCCAGCGTGCCGGGCGGGAACAGGCGGTGCAGCACCATCGCCCCGTCCACCTTCGGGGCCATCGCCTCGGCCAGCCCGTCCCGGTCGACCTTGTCCACCAGGGCGTCGCGGACCACACCGGCGGCGTGCACGATACCCCGTACCGGCGGCAGCCCGTGGGTGGCCGGGTCCAGCGCCACCGCCACCTGTTCGGCGTCGGTGACGTCCAGAGCGATCGGCTGGACGGTGACGCCGAGCGCCTCCAGTTCCAGCACACCGTCGATCTGCCGGCGGGTGGCCGGGTCGGTGACCTCGGCCCACCGGGTACGCGGCGGCAGCGCCCGCCGGCCAGCCAGCAGCAGCCGCCGGGCGCCCCGGTCGGCCAGCCAGCGGGCGACCAGCCGGCCCAGCGCCCCGAGGCCGCCGGTGACCAGGTAGGTGTCGTTCGGCCGGCATTGCAGGGTGGCGGTCTCGGCCGGCCGGTCGAGGGGCGCGAGACGGCACACCGCCGTCTCCTCCTCGCCCACACTGATCACGTCCTCGGCGCCGCTCAGGCCGGTCAGCGCCCCGACCAGACGGCGGGCGGTCTCCGGACCGTCCCCGTCCAGGTCGACGACACCACCGAACAACTGCGGGCTCTCCCCCGCGACGATCCGGGCGGTGCCCCACAGCGGCGCGTGGGCCAGGCTCTGCTCGGTGCCGGCCCGGCGCACCCCGGAGGTGACCGTCCAGAGCCGGGGCGGCACCGGGAAGCTGGCCGCGGTCTCGGCGTCGAGCATCCGCTGCACCGACTGGATCAGCGTCCAGGTGCACCGTTCGGCCGCCCGCTCGACCGGTTCGCCGGGCCCCGGCAGCGCCGGGGCGACCAGGACGGTGTCCACACCGGCCAGCAGATCCCGGGTCAGGTCCTCCGGGGCGCCGAGCGGGGTGACCGCCACACCGACCTCGGTGAGCACGGTGGCCAGCCAGTCCGCGGTGGCCCCGGCACCGACGACGGCCGCCGACCGGACGGTGGCCCGGCCCGCCGGCACGCCGGTGTCGGCCGGCCGCCACACCACCTCGTGCACCAGGTCACGGGGCGCCGCGACCACGTCGTCGGTGTCGTGGATGGCGGAGAACTTCAGCCCCAGCACCCGGCAGGCCAGCCGGCCGTCGTCGGCGTCGGTGATCCACACGTCGACGGTGTCCTCCGGCGACTTGGGGTTGCGGGCCGAGTGCACGATCAGCCGGGCCGGGGGCTCGCCGTCGAAGGCCACCGAGTCGATCCAGCACGACATCCACTGGTGCTTGGCGAACTCCGGGGTGACCATCACCGCGCTGATGGTCAGCGCGCCGTCGATCACGTGTGCCCAGCTCCCACTGTGCCGGGCCGGTGGCGCCGCCAGGGTCAGCCGGGTCAGCTGCTCGTCGTCGCCGCGGTGCATGGCGTCGAGCGTCCACGGGAACGCGTAGCCACCGACGCCCATCCGGCGGAACATGTTGTCGACCCGGGTGAAGTCCCACTCCTCGGGGCAGCGCGCCCGGACCGTGTCGGGGTCGCCGGGCCAGGTCAGCGGCTCGGTGCTCCAGTCCAGCGAGGCGGTGGAGTGGGTGATCCACTCCAGATCGGCCTCCGCCACGCCCTCGGTGGAGGCCAGCCGGGTGGACAGGCGCAGGGCGTTCTCGGCCAGCACCACCTGGACGACCCGGGCCGGTTCCACGGCGAGCGGGGTCCGCAGCACCACGTCGCTGAGCCGTGGGATCCGCCCGTCCCGGATGCCCGCGACGACGAAGCTGTTCAGCATCACCGCGGCCGGGGCGATCTCGACGTCGACCACCTTGTGTTCCAGCGGGTACGGCCGGCTCGACATGTCGAGATAGGTCTGCCAGACCTGGCGCGGCGGGGCCCCGCTGACCGTGGTCCGCCCGCCGAGCAGGTGGTGGGCGCTCGGGTCGTGGCCGCCGCCCCGCCCGCTCTCCTCCGCCTCGGCCGGGAAGATCCAGTACGGCCGGTGCTGCCAGGACATCGTCGGCAGGGCGGCCAGTTCACCGGGCGCCTGTACGGTCCAGTCGACCGCCGCACCGTGGCACCAGAGCCGGGCGGTCGCGGTGGCGAGCGCGACCAGCTCGTCGGTGTCGCGGCGCAGCGAGCCGGCCGCGAGACCGTCGTCGGCGCCCGACGCGGCGAGCACCTCGGTGATCGAGTGGGTGACCACCGGGTGCGGGGCGATCTCCAGGAAGAGCCGGTGGCCGTCGGCGACCGCGGCCTCGACCGCCCCGGCGAACAGCACCGGCTGCCGCAGGTTCGCCTGCCAGTAGGCGCCGTCCCGGGGGTCGGCGCCCCGCGGGTCGGCCAGGGCGGTGGAGTACAGCGGCACCACCGGCGCGGTGGCCGTCAGCTCGTCGGCGGCGGCCCGGACGGCCGGCACGACGGCGTCCACGTGCCCGCTGTGGAAGGCGATGTCGGTGTCGACCTCCCGCACCTCCAGGCCCTCGGCGCGCCAGGCGGTGACCAGGTCCCGCACCGCGTCCCGGTCGCCGGAGATCACCGTGGAGCCCGGGGCGGCCACGATCGCGGCGGCCACGTCGTCGCGCCCGGCCAGCCGCTCCCGGATCTCCGCGACCGGTCGCGACACCATCGCCATGCCGCCGTCACCGGCGAGTTCACCCAGCGCACGGGCCCGGCGGCAGGCGAACCGCGCGGCGTCCAGCAGCGGCAGGCACCCGGCGGCCACCGCCGCGGCGATCTCCCCGACCGAGTGGCCGATGATCGCGCCGGGGCGCAGGCCGCGGCTCTCCCACACCCGGGTCAGGCCGGCCTGCACCGCGAAGATGAGGGCCTGCACCTCGGACCCGGACCAGGGCCCGCCGGCGGTGAGCGCGTCCCGTGGGGTCCAGCCCAGCTCCTCGGTGTAGACGGCGGCCAGCTCGTCCACCGCCTCGGCGAAGGCCGGCTCCGACGCGAGCAGCTGACGGCCCATCCCGGACCACTGCGAGCCGTGCCCGGAGAACACCCACACCGGGTCGTCGGCCTGCCCGGCCACCGACCAGCCCTGGACCACGGCCGGGTCCCGTCGCTCGGCGGCCAGCGCCCGCAGGCCGGCGGCCAGGTCGGTGATCGGGCCGGCGACGACGCCGGCCCGCTGCACCAGAGGCGACCGGCGGGCGCCCAGGCTGTGCCGGACCGCTTCCGGATCGGCGTCCGGGTTCGCGTCGAGCCAGTCGGCCAGATCGCCGGCGGCGGCCCGCAGGCCGGCCTCGGACATCGCCGAGAGCGGGTGGAACGCGGGACGGTCCAGCGGGGCGGTCTCCCGCGCCTCCGGTGCGGCCGGCGCCGCGGCCGGCGGCTCCTCGACGATGACATGGGCGATCGAGCCGCCGACGCCGTAACTGGAGACGCCGGCCCGCCGGACCGGACCGCCGGCCGGCCACGGGGTACGGTCGGCGACCAGCCGCAGACCCGCCGACTCCCAGTCGAAACCGCTGGTGGGGGTGGTGTGCAGGCTCGGCGGCAGCTCCTCGTGCTGGAGGGCCAGCACCGTCTTGATCACCCCGGCGATGCCGGAGCCCGCCTCGGTGTGGCCGATGTTCGGTTTGATCGACCCGATCAGGCAGGGGTCGCCGGCCCGGCCCGCGCCGAAGACCTCGGCCAGCGCGTTCGCCTCCTCGCGGTCCCCGACCGGCGTGCCGGTGCCGTGGGCCTCCACGTACCGCACCGTCGCCGGGTCGATGCCCGCCCGCTCGTACGCCCGGCGCAGCATGTGCGCCTGGGCGTCGCCGTTCGGGGCCATCATCCCGTCGGAGCGGCCGTCCTGGAACACGCCGCTGCCCGGGATCACCGCGAGCACCGGGTCGCCGTCGCGCCGGGCGTCGGCGAGCCGCTTGAGGACGACCACACCGGCGCCCTCCCCGCGACCGTATCCGTCGGCGGCCTCGTCGAAGGCCTTGCTGCGGCCGTCCGGGGAGGTGGCGCCGGCCGCGTCCAGCGCGACGAAGAGCGCCGGGGTGGCCATCACGTTCACTCCGCCGACGATCGCCAGCGGGATCTCGCCACGGTCCAGACTCTGGCAGGCGACGTGCAGGGCGGTCAGCGATCCGGCGCAGGCGGTGTCCACCGCCATGCTGGGCCCGCGCAGGTCGAGGGCGTACGAGACCCGGTTGGCGATCCCGTAGTAGGTGGTGCCGTTGACCGCCCACGCGTTGGTACGGGTGATGTCCTCGAGCAGCCGGCGCCCGTAGTCGTTGGAGTTCGCGGCGACGTACACGCCGGTGTCGGTGCCGCGCAGTGACAGCGCCGGGATGCCGGCCCGTTCCAGCGCCTCCCACGCCAGTTCGAGGACGATGCGCTGCTGCGGGTCGAGGTATTCGGCCTCACGGGGAGAGATGCCGAAGAAGTCGGCGTCGAATCCCTCGATGTCCCGCAGGAACGAGCCGCGACGGGTGGTGCGGTTCAGGATCGCGGTGGCTTGCGGACTACTCGCCTTGTACGGTTCCCAGCGCTCGTCCGGCATCTCGCTCACGTCGCTGCGCCCGGCCACCAGGAAGTCCCAGAGCTTCTCCGGCGAGTCCAGATCGGGGGCGTAGCGGCAGCTGAGGGCCACCACCGCGATGGAGTGGGGAGGTTGGCCGTCCCGACTCATGAGGGCTCCTTTCGACCACCGGGCAGACCCCGGTTGGTGGAATCCTGGCTGCTCAGCCGACCGGCGCTCATCCGCTCGATTGCTGGCGATCGCGCACGCCGGAAGAAGTCCGGGCCCCGCCGAGTCAGCACACTCAGCGTCATGACTGTCACCGCAAGCAAGAATCCGGACGTCACCACCCCGCAACGCCCGCCGCGGCGCGGCCGGCTGGTGGCCCTCAGCGCCGTCGCGGGGCTGCTCCTGGCCGTCCTGTGGTCCTACGAGTTCGTCGATCACGTGATCGGTGACAACGTGGCCAACGCGCTGCTCGGGCACGACGCGAAGGCCACCGCGCTGGGCGGGACGATGGCCGGGCTCGCCTTCGCCTTCGTGTCCGGGCTGGCCGGCACGTTCACCGCCTGCAACATCGCGATGGCCGCCTCGATCGGCCCGCTGGGGCAGGCCAGCGCGCGGACCGGCACGCGCGGCGGACTGCCCGCCCTGCTGCGCCCGGTGGCCTGGATGACCGCCGGCATGGTGGCGGTGGCCGGCGTCTACGGGTTCGCCGGGGTGCTGATCGGCGACGGCCTGCCGCAGTTGTCCACCGCCACCGCCGGCGGGATGCCGGTGCGCCTGATCCAGTCGATGGTCGTCTTCGGTCTGATCGGGCTGGCTTTCGTCTGGCTGGGGCTGGCCACACTGGGTGTGGTGCCGGACCCGTTCGCGCGCCGCCCGGTCGCCCGGGTGGTCACGCTCGGTGCGCTGGTCGGCGGCTTCCTGATCGGCCGGCCCTACCCGCTGTTCAACAAGCTGTTCCACTGGGCGGTGGACAGCGGCAATCCGCTGTACGGCGCGGGCGCCTTCATCCTCCAGTCACTCGGCAACCTGATCATCGTGCTGGCGCTGTTCAGCCTGGTCGTGGTGCTCACTCGCGGGCGGGTGATCGCCTGGATGGCCGAGCGCCCGGCCACCACGACGGCCGTCACCGGTGCCATGCTGATCGCCCTGGGCACCTTCAGCGTCATCTACTGGAACGTCCGGCTGCCGTCGATATTCGGCTACGGCTGGTTCCCCACCATGTGGTACAACTCCTGACCGTGTCGCTGCCTTCACCGACCCTGCTCACCGCCCGGCTCCGGCTGCGCCCGTTCGCCGGCACCGACGCCGGTGACCTGTGGGGCCTGCACTCCGACGCCCACGTGCTGCGCTACTGGGACTCCCCGCCGTGGACCGGGCCGGAGCGGGCCGAGCGGTTCCTCGCCACCTGCCGGACGCTGGCGGCGGAGGGCACCGGCACCCGGCTGGCGGTCGAGCGGCTGTCCGACGGGGTCTTCCTGGGCTGGTGCGGGCTGAGCCGGTGGCACCCGGAGTACCGCAGCGCCGCCCTCGGCTTCTGTTTCACCCAGGCGTCCTGGGGTCACGGGCACGCGACCGAGGCGGCCCGGGAGCTGCTGCGGTGGGCGTACACAAGCCTGGATCTGAATCGGGTCCAGGCCGAGGCCGACACGCGCAACCTGGCGTGCGCACGCGTCCTGGAGAAGTTGGGTTTCGTCCGTGAGGGCACGCTGCGCGAGGATTGCGTGGTCGCCGGGGTGGTGTCCGACTCGTGGGTGTTCGGCCTGCTCCGGTCAGAATTCCCGGGTCTCGTCGAACCAGACGCCGGCCGGCCCGGACAGATCGCCTAGCGGGGTCACCGCGGTCAGCTGGGCGACGGCGACCTGGGCGTCCTCCCGTTCGGTGGTCTCGATGCGGGGCAGGCGGTTGATCGCGGCGACGAATCCGCGGACCGCCTCCTCGACCGTTTCCGGCCCGGCCGCCGCGTCGATCGTGGTCCGCGCGGCACGGAACGCCTTCACCGCGACCTTCGCGGACCTGGTCGGCCAGGCCGCGAACGGCAGACCGTACTCGCTCGCGAACCACTCACCGGTCCGCAGCCGCGACACCGACGCATACGCCCACTCCCGGGTCGACCTGCGCACCTGTGCGCGCAACGGTTTCCCGCCACGGTCGTCGACGTTCCACGCGATCAGCCGGGACAGTTCCGGCCACCCCTCCACAGACGGAAGACCAGCCAGATCAGGTACGAATCTCAGCTCCAGCCCGGTCAGACCGCGGAATTCGGCCAGCGCCTGCAGATTGGTGAGACTCCCGGACAGCTCCAGGTGGCGCAGATCCGGGAACTGGAGCAGGCTCGCGCAATCGAACGGCTGGCGCAGTGGGGGCACGTGCACCGCCACGGTGGTCGCGGCGGCCACCGCGGGCATCACCGGCAGCGCGACCGGTATGCCGGTCGCCGCGCTGGTCCGCGGGCTGAAGCCGAGTCTCGGGCACGGTCTTCCCCGCCCGAGCACCGGTGTGAACAGCGACAGGTCGCCGCCGGCCGAGAACCGGGTGGTCTCCGGCAGCACCACCCGGACCGGGGCGTGACTCAGCGTCAGGCCGAAATCGCCCAGCCCGGCCCGGCTCAGGTCGATGTCGTGGGCGGCGTGCGGAGTCCACGAGAACCCCTCGATCGGGCGCCCGGTGGACCACTCGATCCAGCCGGTGTCGTCACCCTCGTACCTGATCCATCGCGGCCACGGCGACCCGGCCGGGGTGCTGAACCGGTCGAAGACCGTCCAGTCCAGCCGGTCACCGGGCGCCACCGCCAGATCCGCGTGCGGGCCGCCGATCGCGCAACCGCCGACACCCGGGGCCATGATCAGCCGGTGGCTGTCCGGCCCGGTCAACGAGATGATCTCCATCAGTCAGGACGCCCGCCCGCGCGCCCTGCGAGCCGAACGCGTCTCCGTGACCACCGTGGTGCTCTCACCGGCCGAAGCTACCAGCCGGCCGGCGAGATCCGCCCAGGTGCCGGCCGGGGTGACCCAGTCCGGGAGCGGCGACCGGGCGGCGGTCAACTCCCCGCGCGGTCGTCCACCTCCCGACCCCACCCTGGTTCGGGCACACCGGTGACCGGCCGTGCGCGGGCGCAGACGTCCCGGGCACGGTGGGGCATCACGGTCGACCGGCCGTGTCCCCGCACCGGAGACGCACACGCCGGACCTGGGTGACGTGTGCGTGGCCCGTCACGGTCCGGTTCGGACCGCAGCGGGCCACGCTGAGGTCTCCGCTACCGCTCGGCCGTGCGCAGTACCCGGCCGTCCGGGTGCTGCGACGCCAGCAGCTGCGGCAGGGCGGCCATGTCGGTGAACGTGTAGGTGGCGCCGGCCTCCAGCATCACCTCCGGAGCCTGGTGGGCCAGGCTGTCCGGCGGGCAGTAACCGAACACCGTGGCACCGGCGGCCACCCCGGCCCGGACCCCGGTCGGGGTGTCCTCGACCACCGCGGCACGGGCCGGGTCGATGCCGAGGGCGGCCGCCGCCGCCAGATAGACGTCCGGCGCCGGCTTGGTGCGGGGTGTCTCCATGCCACTGAAGATCCGCCCGGCGAACACGTCGTCCAGGCCGACCTTGGCCAGCTGCATCTCGATCTTCGGCCGGTCGGCGCCGCTGGCACACGCGATCCGGCCGCCGAACAGCCGGTGGATCTCACGGACCGCCGGCACCGCTCCCGGGATCGGCAGCAGATCCAGTGCGAGGGCCTCGTTGCGGCGCCCCCGGAACGCCTGGATCCACTCGTCGGTCACGGTGAACCCGGTGTGCGCGTGGATCAGGTCGCTCTCGTCGCGCACCGCCCGCCCCACGAACAGCCGGAAGCAGTCCGCCTCCGACACCTTCCACCCGAGTTCGTGCAGCATGGCCCGGAGCACACCGTTGGTGATGCGCTCCGAGTCGACGAGCACACCATCACAATCGAAGAGCACGGCGTCGTACGTATCCAGCATGCCGCAGACCCTAACCAGTGCCGGATGACCGGCCGTGTCAGCCTCCGATCCGGTCCAGTTCGGTCACATCGGCGGCGGACAGTTCCAGCCCGGCGCCGGCGATGTTCTCCCGCAGGTGGGCGACCGACTTCGTACCCGGGATCAGCAGGATGTTCGGCGACCGCCGCAGCAGCCAGGCCAGCGCGACCGACATCGGTGTCGCCCCGAGCCGCCCGGCGACCGCGGACAGCGCCGACGACTGGAGTGGGCTGAACCCGCCGAGCGGGAAGAACGGCACGTAGGCGATCCCGTCCGCGGCCAGCTCGTCGATCAGTGTGTCGTCGTACCGGTGGGCCAGGTTGTACATGTTCTGCACGCACACGATCGGCCCGATCGCCCGCGCCTCGGCGACCTGGCCGGCGGTCGCGTTGCTCACGCCCAGGTGCCGGATCAGCCCTTCGCGCTGGAGTTCGGCGAGGGTGCCGAACGCTTCGGCCACAGGCTCCTCCACCGGCCCCTCCGCGTTGCCCAGCCGCAGGTTGACCAGGTCGAGGACGTCCAGCCCGAGCCGCCCCAGGTTCTCGTGCACCTGCTTGCGCAGGCTCTCCGGGTCACGGGCGGCAGGCCAGCCTCCCTGGGCGTCCCGGTTCGCTCCGACCTTCGTGACGACACGCAACCCTTGCCGGTACGGGTGGAGAGCCTCCCTGATCAGCTCGTTGGTGACGTACGGCCCGTACGCGTCGGAGGTGTCGATGTGGGTGATGCCGAGGTCGACGGCCTCGCGCAGCACGGCCAGCGCACCGGCCCGGTCGGCGGGCGGGCCCATCACCCGGGGCCCGGCGAGCTGCATGGCGCCGTACCCGAACCGGGTGACCTCCAGGTCGCCCATCGTCCAGGTGCCGCCGGGAAGAGAAGTTGATGTCATGCCCCCACTCTGACAAGGTGACTTCCTGTCGGGAAGCAGGCACCTGAAAGTGCGTAAGGGGTGTTCGGGTATGTCCACGACGTCGGCGGCCGGCAAACGGGCCCAGGCGAAGATCGAATATGACGCGTTCCTGGCCGTCTGCCCCAGCCGCAAACTGCTGGAACGGGTGTCCGACAAATGGGTCACGCTGATCCTGGCCGCCCTCGGCAGCGGCCCCGATTGCCAGGGCGGCCCCCGGCCGATGCGCTACTCCGAACTGTCCCGCCTGCTGGCGGGTGTCAGCCAGAAGATGCTGACCCAGACCTTGCGCGCCCTGGAACGCGACGGCCTGGTCAGCCGCACGGTCACCCCGACGGTCCCGGTGACCGTGACGTACGAGCTGACCGCCCTGGGCCTCTCCCTGCACGAGACGATGCGCACCCTGAAGAGATGGGCCGAAAGCCACATGGACCAGGTCCTCGCCAGCCGCGCCCACCACGACCGGGCCGCGCAGAGCGAATAGGGGGCCGTCGCCGCGGTAGAGGGCCCCGGCCCGGGAAGACGGGACCTGATGCCCCTCATCGACGGTGTTCTCCCGCCGATAGGAGGGGCAACCTAATCGCGCTGGTTGTGGCCAAGGGAGGCGACATCATGGTGCAGACGACATCATCACCGGTCCAGGATTCGGGGCAGGACGAGACACGCAACGGCTTCCGGGTCGGCAGCAGTCACGACGCGCCGGAGAAGGCGGGCGGCACCGCACCCGCGGCGGACCGGCCCAAGCTGCCGCCTATCGTGTGGTCGCGTCCGGACATGGGCAAGATCATGCGCCGGGATCTGCTCGGCGTCGGGGAGGCGACCGGGGCGGTCATCCTGGCGATGACCGCGCTGATCGCCACCTCGGTGGGGATCGCGCTCGTGGTCTCGGCGACTCTGAAGTTCCTCGGCGTCGACGTCACCGAGATCTACAACGGCTGAGTCCGTGTGACGACTCGTGGCTCGAACCGAGCCACGAGTCTAGGGCCGGCGGAAGCCGGCCACGGCCTCCAGATATGCGGTGAACAGGGCGGTCACGTCGGCCAGACGGCGGGCCGCCCGGTCGTCGTCGGCCAGCGGCCGGGCCGACTCCAGCACGCGCACGAACGCCCTGGTCCGCTCGTGGCCGGCGGCCAGCAGCTGGTCGAACCCGCCGGCTGCCTCGATCAGCAGGCGGCGGCTGCCGGGCTGGGGGATGGTGCGGGCCAGGCCCCAGGACACCAGGTCGCGGACGGCGGTGCTGACCGCGCCCGCGGACATCCGCAGCTCGGCGCGCAGCCGGTCGGAGGTGCAGGGTTCGCCGCGCAGCAGCAGGTAGCCGTAGACCCGGCCGGTGGTGCGCGGCAGGTGCCAGATGGCCAGCATGTCGCCCATCGTGTTGACGAAGCCCTCCTCGTCGGTCACCACCGGGCCAGCACCTCGATCAGCGCCTCCGCGGTGGCGCCGGGCGCGTCCAGGGTCACCACGTGTCCGGCGCCGGGTATCACGTACTCCATGATGTCCTCGCTCTTCGCCCATCGGGGCATGGCGGTGGCGATGTTGCCGGTCCGGTCGCGGGCGCCGCGGATCAGGGCGAGCGGGACCGGTGTGCGGTAGCCGGGCTCCGGCGCGACCAGGGACGCGGTGGCCCGCCACACGTCGAGGAACGTGCGTTTCGGCATCGCCGCGAACACCGCACGGGTCTGCTCGACGGCCTCCGGGGTGACCGCTGAGGCGCGGGCCATCAGGTCGGGCAGGCGGGCGGCCGGGATCATGGCGAGTCCGGGTGCGGCCAGTCGCAAGGCGATCGCCTCGGTACGGGTGAGGGGCCCCGCGTTCCACGTGGAGTCCAGCACGATCAGTCCGCCGGCGCGCTGGGCGTCGGCGCGGACCAGCGCCTGGGACAGGTTGCCGCCGAGGGAGTGGCCGATCAGCACCGGACGGTCCAGGTGCAGCCAGTCGAGCAGGGCGGCCATCTCGGTGAGGGCACCGGCGGCGGTGAACCGGCCGTCGAGGGGGCTGCGGCCGTGGCCGGGCAGGTCCCAGCGGATCACCCGGTAGCCGGCCTGCTCCAGGGCGAGCGCCTGCGGGCCGAACATCGTGTGGTCCATGCCGGCGCCGTGGGTGAGAACGACGGGCCGCCCGTCACCACCGCTGTCCAGGTAGGCCATCTTCAGCATTCTCTGAATATAACAAAGATTGACGTACGCGGCTAACGGTATTAGCTTTGAGCTAACGCAGATAGCCAACTGGAGGACGCAGTGACCGCATTCCTGACCGTCGACGGCGGAACCATCGCGTACGACGTGATCGGTTCCGGACCCCTCGTCGTGCTGGCCCACGGCATGGGCGACAGCCGCGAGGCCTACCGGTTCATCACCCCGGCACTGGTCGAGGCGGGTTACCGGGTGGCGGCCGTCGACCTGCGCGGCAGCGGCGAGTCGAGTGCCACGTGGCCGTCCTACACCCGGACCGACATCGCCGGTGACCTGCTCGCCCTCATCCGGCACCTGGGCGGGCCCGCGGTGCTGGCCGGCCACTCGATCGCCGGGGGCGCCGCCACCGTCGCCGCCGCCACCGCACCCGAGCTGATCACCGGTGTGGTCGAGCTGGCGCCGTTCACCCGGGCGCAGGGATTCCAGCTCGGCGATCTGCGGGTGGCCGCCTACCGCACCGGCGCGCTGCGGCTGGCCGGTGCCATGATGGGCAGTGTCGGTCAGTGGCTCAAATACCTGGAGCACGCCTACCCCGGCGTCAAACCGGCCGACTGGACCGACCGTCAAGCCCGGATCGCCGCCATGCTGCGCGAGCCCGGCCGGATGAAAGCGCTGCAGACCATGCTGACGACCTCACCGGCCGACGCCGGGGCGCGACTGGGGGACGTACGGCAACCGGTCCTGGTCGTTGAAGGATCCCTTGATCCGGACTGGGCCGACCCGGTTGCCGAGGGCGCGGCGATCGTCGCGGAACTGCCCGCCGGGGTGGGGCGGGTGGCGGTCGTCGAGGGTGCCGGGCACTATCCGCACGTGCAGTTCCCGGCCGAGACCACCGCTCTGGTGCTCGACTTCCTGCGGGTGAACGCCCGTGCCTAGGGCCGGTCTCGCCCCGGCCTCGGTGATCGCCGCCGGGGCCGACCTGGCCGACGAGGTCGGGCTCGCCGGGCTGACCATGGGCCTGCTCGCCGAGCGGGTCGGGGTGCGCACCCCGTCGCTGTACAAGCACGTCGACTCGCTGGACACCCTCCGGCGGGGCATCGCGGTCCAGGCCAAGCGGGAGCTCGGCGCGGCGCTGGCCCGGGCCGCGGTCGGCAGGTCCGGCGGGGCGGCGCTGCACGCGTTCGCCGCCGCCTACCGCCGGTGGGCACTGGACCATCCCGGGCGGTACGCGGCGACCGTCCGCGCCCCGGCCCCCGGCGATGAGGAGGACCTTCTCGCCGGCAACGAGACGTTACAGGTGCTGCTGGACATCCTGACCGGTTTCGACCGCCCGGACGACACCCGGATCGACGACGCGCGGATGGTCCGCTCCGCCCTGCACGGGTTCACCAGCCTGGAGGGCGGCGGCGGGTTCGGGATGCCGCAGGACGTCGACCGCAGCTACCGCCACCTGGTCGACGTCCTGGTCACCGCCCTGGAGCGCTGATGCTCCGTTTCTAGCTGTTGCCGACTTCCAGTTCCTGCCGACTTCCAGTTCCTGCCGACTTCCAGCTCCTGCCGACTGCCAGCTCCTGCCGACTTCCAGCTAGCTCTTGCCGACTTCCAGCTAGCTCTTGCCGACGAAGGTCGGGTTGTCCATCAGGAACTGCGGGACCTGCCCCTGCGCCACCGCGTCGAAGAAGCCGTCGACCGGGCCGGTGAACTGCTCGCCGGCGTACCTGCCGTTCAGATCCAGCCGCCCGCCCGGCAGACTGATCGTGATCATGTTCTTCGGGTCGACGTTGCGCATCGCGATCGCCCAGTCGACGATCGTGTGCCCGCCGCCGGAGAAGGTCAACGACTCCCCCGCCGCGTCGAGCACCTTCAGCAGTTTGGCGGGATTGGTGACCACGTCCTTGCTGAGCGCCTGCTCGGCGATCGCCCGGACGAATCGCTGCTGATTCTTCTGGCGGTCGTAGTCACCATTCTTCAGGCTGTACCGCTGCCGCACCACATCGAGGGCCTCCCAGGCCTTCAGATGATAGGTGCCCTTTTCATAGATTTTCTGTTCCCCGATGTACGGGTGTTCACAGCCGTGATTCGCACACTCCGGACGGCGGTCGCGGGGTTTGCCGTTCGGCTTCAGGTGCTCGGACTTGATCTCCTGGTCGATCGTCATGGTGACGCCGCCCATCGCCTCGACGATGCTCTTGAACCCGCCGAAGTTGACGATCGCGCCGGCGTCGAACGTCTTCACCCCGGTGACCTGGGTGACCGTCTTGGCCAGGTGCTGGAAGCCCTGGGTGACGCTCGGTTTACCGCCCGGCACCCGGCTGCCCAGGCTCATCGCGCCGTTGATCTTGCCGCGCCCGCCCGGGTACTGCGATTTGGCGTTCGCCGGGATGTCCACGTAAAGGTCCCGGGGCAGGGAGAAGATGTACGCCTGATCCATGCTCGCCGGAATGTGCGCCACCAGGATCGAGTCGGCCAGCGGCGGCGTGGTGTCGTCCCGCGGGTCGATGCCCACCAGCAGCACGTTGATCGGGCCCTTGATCTCGGACTTCTTCTCGGTGGCCTGGGCCGGCTCACCGATCAGGCCGGCGTCCTCGACCGCGCTGATCCGGGCGAACACCACCTCCTTGGTGACCAGCAGGCCACCACTGGTGATCATCAGGACGGCGCCGAGGCCGGTGGCGAGTTTCGCCCACAACGGCGCGCGGGGCTTTCGGGTCTTCGGCACTGATCATCCCATTTATTCATCGACTCCCGACGGTCCGCGAACTGTAGCCGACCAAGATTTCCCGCGCGTTCACAGAGAGCAGCCGAACCGATAGAGAAACGCATTATCGGGACTCTCCTCACCGTTTCCTGGAGATCCCCTGGCGAATCCCTCGCCCAGCTTGAAGACGATTCACAGGAGCGGATCTACGGTCGTCGGCATGAGTGTGCCCGCGAAGATCACCGCCAGCAAGCAGATCAGCCCGACCGTCATCTCCGAGGCAGACGCCTGAAAGGCCACGCGAATCCGCCGCAATCCACGGGCCGAGCTGGTCGTCGCTCCACAAACCGCGCGCCAACTTCCGGCGCGTTCCGCCCCAAAACTCGACACACAAACCCACATCCCACACCACGTGCCACCTTCCGGCGCGGAACGCGCCGGAAATCGACACACAAACCCACACCCCACACCACGTGCCAACTTCCGGCGCGTTCCGCCCCAAAACTCGACACACAAACCCGCACCGCAGACCGCGTGCCGAATTTTGGCGCGGAGCGTGCCGGAAGTCGGCACGCGGATCGTGCTGCGGGGCGGCGTGGTCAGATGTGGCGCGGAATGACCGCACCCTCGCCGGCGGTTTCCGCGACGACCCGGAACGGCCGGTGCACACGATCAGGGTTGGCGGCCGGGTGCCGGGGCGGCGCGCCTGGTGGGAACACCCGCCTGCGGGGCCGTGGCCGGCCGCCGGGCCTGGGACACCGGCGGAAGCACTCGGCGGTCACCGCGTGTGACTTGTGGGGCCGACCGTCGGATCGGTGAACGTCACCCGCTCGGCCCCGGTGTTCATACCGCCATGTCGGGGACTCCGTAGCGGGCGTCCAGGATCTGCATCGCCGCGCCGGCCGCGATCGCGTTCTCGCCGAGGGCGGACAGTGACACGTCGACGGTGAGCCAGTCGGCCCGCGGCACCTGGGTGCGCACCGCCCGGGTGACCGCCTCCCGGTAGACCTCGCCGTGCTGGAGCAGATCGGTGCCGGCCAGCACCACGTGCCCCAGGTCGAGGGTCTGCAGCAGGTTGACCACGCCGACACCGAGCACCCGGGCGGCCAGGTCCACGTCTCCGGCCCGGACCGCCTGGTCGTGCATCGCCTCCAGGCAGCCGTGCCGGCCGCAGACGCAGGGCGGGCCGTCGATCTGGATCACTGTGTGGCCGAACTCGCCGGCGTTGGTGTGTGCGCCCCGGTGCGCGGAACCGCCCAGCCACAGGCCGGCGCCGACCCCGGACTCGACCATGATCAGGGCGGCGTCGCGGAAGGCCGGCCCGCGCCGCCAGGCCTCGGCGGTGACCCCGGCGGTGACGTCCTTGTCGACGTGCACCGGCAGGCCGAGCGCCCGGTGGGCCAGGGCGGCGAGGGGCACGTCGTGCCAGTGCCGCAGCCGGTGGGCGTCCCGGACGGTGCCGGCCGCGTGGTCGAGCGGGCCGATCATGCCGATGCCGACGCCGGTGAGCCGGTCGTACCCGCCGCGCAGCTTCTTGACCTGCCCGGACAGGGCTTCGATCAGCTGGTCCGGGGTGAAGTCGGCGGGCAGTGGGACGACCGCGGCGTCCAGGACGGTGCCGGCCAGGTCGGTCAGGGCCAGCCGCAGCGTACGCCGGGAGACGTGCGCGCCGATCGCGTGCCGGCTGTCCGGGACCAGTTCGTACACCCCGGCGGCACGCCCGGTGGCGGGGCGGCGCACTCCGGCCGGGGCGACCACGCCGTCGTCGAGCAGCCGGGCGAGAACCTTGGAGACGGCCTGCGGGGTGAGCCCGGTGGCTTTGGCGACGTGGCCGCGCTCGAACGCGGGGATGGCCCGGGCGACCGCCAGCACCAGGGATTCGTTGTAGCCGCGGAGGAAGTTCTGGTGCACCGGGTCACCTTAGCTGGAGGGTTTTGCAACGGCGTTGCTAAAGTCCGCGCCATGGAACACCTCACCACCCGCCACCGCTGGACCGCACTGCTGGCCCTCGCTCTCGGCGGCGTCGCCATCGGCCTCACCGAGTTCGTCGCCATGGGACTGCTGCCGGAGATCGCCCGCGACCTGCTCGGTGGCACCTCCGCCGGTGAGGTCGCCGAAGCCGGCTGGACGATCACCGCGTACGCGCTCGGGGTCGTCGCCGGCGCACCGCTGATCGCCGCGCTGACCGCCCGCTGGCCCCGCAAACGCCTGGTCCTGATCCTGCTGGTGTTGTTCGCGGCAGGCACCGCCGCCTCCGCCCTCGCCCCCACCTTCGGCCTGGTCCTCGTCGCGCGCTTCGTCGCCGCCCTGCCGCACGGGGCCTACTTCGGCGCCGCCGGACTGCTCGCCGCGTCCCTGATGGGCAAGGGCAAGGAGGCTCGTGGGTACGCGGTAGTGCTCGGCGGCCTCACCCTGGCCAACCTGGCCGGCGTCCCTGCGATGACCAGTCTCGGACAGAGCGCGGGCTGGCGGGCCTCGTACGCGGTCATCGCCGGAGTCTTCCTGCTGACCCTGCTGGCCGTCGCCGTCAGCGTCCCCGACCTGGCCTCGGCCACCGCCGGCTCGGCCCGCGCCGAACTGCGCACCCTGGCCCGCCCGCAGGTGTGGCTGGTCGCGGCCACCGCGGCGATCGGCTTCGCCGGTTTCTTCGCGGTCAACAGCTACATCGCCCCGGTGACCACCGAGGTGACCGGGCTGGGCACCGGGGCGATCCCGTGGGTACTGGTCGCCTTCGGTCTCGGCATGACCGTCGGCAACGCCCTCGGCGGCTGGTTCGCCGACCGGGACCTGCGCCGCGCCCTGCTGTTCGGCTTCAGCGCGGTGATCGCCGCCATCCTGTTCTTCGCCCTGTTCGCCGACACCACACCCGGCCTGTTCGCCGGCGCCTTCCTGGTCGGCGGCACCAGCCTGTTCCTCGGCCCGGCCCTGCAGGCCCGCCTGATCACGGTGGCCCCCGGCGCCCAGCTGATGGGAGCCGCGGTCAACCAGTCCGCGATGAACGTCGCCAACAGCATCGGCGCGGCCCTCGGCGGCCTCACCATCGCCCGCGGCCTCGGCTACCTGTCCCCCGCGTGGACCGGCCTGGCCCTGAGCGCGGCCGGCCTGCTGCTGGCCGCAGTCAGCTTCGCCCTCGACCGCACTCCCGCCCGCCCCGAAGAGGGAGTCCGCTGACGAGCCGTTTCCGGAACGCCCGGCCACCCCGATGATTCTGGTCAGCATCATTGGCCTGACCCCGGCCTCTCAGTCGGCTGGGACTTCGGCCAGCAGCGCGCGATAGCCGTCCTTTCCGTGCGCGAGAGCCGCGATCCGCACCGCGTCGACAGCGGCCAGCAGCGGATTCTCGGCGGCCAGCGCCAGCAACGCCGGGAACGCCAGCGACTGCTGATGGAAATCGTCCGGCCCGCCGGGTGGGGCGACGACGGTGTTCGGCACGGCGGGATCGGTGCGCAGACGCTCCCAGGCGATCCGGCCGTACTCGTCGGTGAACTCGGCCGGCAACGCCCCGCCGGCCTCGACCGTGGCCAGCAGGTCCGCGATCCAGTCGAGATGCTCCAGGCCGGCCACCCGCATCGCCCGCCGGGCCGCCCAGACCGCCACCTCCCGTTGCCGGGCCGGTGGCAGCGCGTCCAGCCGGTCCAGCAGCGGCCGGTCCATCCGGGCCAGCGATCTCGCATCCCCGCCGGCCGCGCGCAGAGTGTCGGTCGGCGGGGTGCCGCCCCAGTCGCGGGCCTCCCGCTCGGCGGCCTGACGACGCCGGCGTTCGTCCTGCTCACGCTGCTCGGCGGCACGTGCGTGCAACACCGACTCCCATGCCGGCGGCGCGTCCGGATCCTTCGACAGCAGGTGGTCCCAGACCAGGCCCAGCATGATCGCGTGCCGGCCGGTCAGCCCCTGATGGCAGATCTCCGCGCCCTCCCGCCGGACGATGCTCGGCCGGTCGTCCGGCGGAAACCCGTCCTCCGGCAGCCACCGCCACTCCAGCGTGTCGTCGTCGATCCGGATCAGCTCCACCGCGAACGCGCCGACCGGCAGCCGCCCCGGCGGTGGCAGCTCACCACGACGGCGCACCGAGACCCGGGGCAGATCAGGATCAAGTTCTTCATGCTTGTCGTACGGCCGGATCACGTCGAGCATCGCGTACTCAGCGGCCCGGTCTGTTTTGATCTCCCACTCCCGGCGGGTCGGACTGGCCCGAAGCGTCCGCGGCCCGACATCCTCGGTAACCGGCCAGACGAGTAGTTCGTGCTGCTCAGGCCGGTCGGTGTCGGTGCGGACGCTCTCGTGGACCCGGTTACGGGCGTGCGCCCGGACCCGGATCAGCCCGGCCGGCACAGCGATCTCACTGAGCTCGTCGGTGGTGCTGCCCATCATGCTGTGCACCGACAGCCGCCCGTGCGGACTCCACAGTGTCGTCTCGCTGATCGCCTCCCAGTCGTCAACGGCCGACCCGGGCGGACCGTCCAGGACGATCACCCGCATCTGGATCCAGCCGGTGTGGGTGGCGGCGAACCCGGTGCACTCGGTAGGGCTGCCGACATGCAGCAACTCGTCGCCGACCAGGTAGATGTGCATGCCGGTCCGCCAGTAGGGCGCCGACCGCACCTGATACTGACAGTAGTCGACGAACTGCCGCACAAACCCCGTGTCCATGTTCCGCATTCCACCACCCGGGTACGACAAGAACCCGGCGGCGAAACCTAGGCTGTGTGGATGGTGCGGGAGGAGCTGTTGCGGCTGCGGGCGAGTGCGGAGTCCGAAGCCGCCACCCTGGCGCGGGATCTGGCGGGCCTGTTCGAGGCATCCCGGGACTCCAACGCCGACGACGAGCACGATCCGGAGGGCGCGACTATCGGGTTCGAACGGGCACAGCTGACATCGCTGCTGGCCGCCGCCCGGCAGCGGATCGCCGAGGTCGACGACGCTCTGCGCCGGGTGGACTCGGGCGGGTACGGCGTCTGCGAGGGCTGCGGGCGGCGGATTCCCGGGGAGCGGCTCGCGGTCCGGCCGTTCGCGCGCCGCTGCGTGGCCTGCTCGTGACGGCGGCGAAGAAGCCCCGCACCAGGTCAACGCTCTCGGTACGTCGCGGTCGACGGAAGCGCCGAGATGCTCGCCATCGCCGAGGCCAACGTACGGTCCTGGCTGAGGCCGGACGCCCGCCTCGAATTCCACCGGCGGGACTTCACCGTCGATCCGCTCACCGACCTGCGCGGCCCGTCGACGCTGGCGCTGGTCACCGGCGGGACCCTGCTGAACTTCACCGATCCGGTGGCGGTGCTGCGGCACCTCCGACATGGGGCTGACCTGCTCGCCTGGGTGGCGCGGGTGGACACCGTGACCAACCGGACGGACTTCGCGTCCAGCCGTACCGGCTCGGGGCAGGACATCCCGGAGAAGAGCCGGCTGCTGCTCGACGCCCTGAACGTGCCGCGCGACTGCTAGCAGCCGGAGTTCGGTTTCGACGACCTGACCCGTCAGCGCTTCCTGCGGATCCGGCTCACCGTTCCGGTCACCGTGGCCGGGCGTCTCAGGCTGCCGGCCGGCCACCACATCCGGTTGTGGCGCTACCACCACCGATCCGCCGAGGAGTTGGGCTCGATGCTGGTGAAGGCCGGCTACATCCCGCGGTACGAGCACCGCAGCCCCGACGGCGAATACCTTCTCCTCACCGGCACGACGGGTTGAGAACGAGCACACCGGTCCGATCCCCCGCCCGCACTCAGCCGTCGCGGAAGTCGGGCAGGTCGTGGTCACGGGTGTTCAGGTCGAGGACCAGGGAACCGGCGGTCAGGCCGACGAACAGCAGGCCGGACACCTCCAGGCAGGTCAGCACCGGGTAGTGCACCGGGATCGACAGCACCGGCGAGCCGCCGGACGGTTTCCACAGGCGGATCGTGCGGTCCTTGCCGCCGGACGCCAGCAGGGTGTGCCCGCCGACGGTGACCGGGCAGAGGGCGTTCACCCCGTCCAGGTGGCCGGTCAGTTCGGCGGTGCAGGTGCGGTCGTGCACGTCCCAGATCCGGATCGAACGGTCGTCGCCGGCCGAAGCGAGCAGGGTGCGGCCGTCCACGGTGATCGGCGTCAGGGCTCGCACGGTGTTCCGGTGGCCGGCGAGGCTGTCCAGGTAGCGGCCGGTGGAACTCCACAGCATGACCAGGTCGTCACCGGCCACCGCGAGCAGCGACTCCGGGACGTGGATCTGCCGGATGGCGTTGATCCGCTGGACCGGCTCGCCCGGATCACTGAAGAGCCACCGGTCGGTGAAACGCTGGCGCTGCACCAGGTTCCCGGTGTCCGGCCGGCAGAAGTGCACCGACGTCCGCTGGTTCCGGGCCCCGGCGAAGGCCAGCAGGTCGAAGCCGTCCTCGGTGTGGAAGGTGCACACCGCCTGAAGGTACTCGTACCGGCGGATCTGTCTCAGCAGTTGCTCGCCGTCAGCCGGATCCCAGACCTGGATGGACCCGGCGTCGCTGGCCACCGCCACCAGCTCGCGCCAGCCGTCGTTGAGCGAACAGAGGCTGTGGACCGTGCCCAGGCCACCGCCCATCACCCGGATCTCCTCGCCGGTCTCGGCGTTCTGCAGCCGGATCGTGCCGTCGGTACCGTCCACACCGGCGACCGCGTCGGCGCGCAGCCGGACATGACACGCCGCGCTGGTCCGGCCACCCCGGCTGGTCTCGGTGCGGCGGCCCTCGTCGGCGGTCAGATCCCAGAGACGTACGGTGCGGTCCCGGCCACCGGTGGCCAGATACTCGTTGCCGTCCATCAGCACGGTGCAGACCGTGTTGATCACGTCGGTGTGCCCGGCGAGAGTCCGCAGGCAGGCCCCGGTCTCCGGATCCCACACCCGGACGTCACCGTCGCCGGCGACGGTGGCCAGCGCGGTACGCCCACCCACCCGGCACGAGGTCATCCCGAGAATCGCCCTGGTGTGCCCGGTGGTGCCGAGGGCGTACGTGGCGTCGGTCCGGTGGTGGATCAGCACGCTGTCGTAGGCCGCGGCAGCCACCGAGAACCGGTCACCGACGGTGATCGCGCAGGCGGCCCGTACCTGATCGGCATGCCCGGAGAACGCGGTGTACAGGTGCCCGTCGGACGGATCCCACACCCGGGCCAGCGCGTCGTCCCCGGCCGACAGGATCGCCGGGCGCCCCGGGAACCGCACCACCGACACCGACCGGACCCGGCCCTTGTGCGCCACGAACGCACGGATCTGGACACCGGCCACCACGTCCCAGATCCGGATCATGCCGTCCTCGCAGCCGGCCACCAGATAGGACCGCTGCCCGATGGTCAGCGCGCAGAGCGATCGAATCGCCTTCCCGGAACCCGGGTACGTGCCCTCCAGACTGCGGCTGGCCGGATCGACGAAGAAGATCCGGCCACTACGGCCGGCCGCCGCCAGCAGCACCCGGCGGCCGGCGGTGAGCGCGCACACCGCGAACAACGGCCCCGGCGGCACCTGATCCCGGTCCCGCCTGACCGGCACCACCCAGTTGCGGCCGGTCGCCGGATCCCACAGCCGTACGTGGGTGAAGTCGCCGACCGAAGCCACGTGCGCCCGCCGCTCCACGGTCACCGCGCAGATCGCCCGCACCGCACCCGCGTGCCCCTCCAGGATGCTGCGCTCGGCCCGGCTCGGCACCGCCGCCCACCGAGCGCGGTACGGCACACCGGACCGGACCGCGAACGGATCCGGCTGATGCTCCAGCGCCGCCGTCACCCCGAACAGCGCCGCCCGCTCGGCCGGGGCCGCGTTCAAGGCGTGCGGGGTCAGCCGCAGCACCCGGGCGCGGGCGCGGCCGTCGGCGGTCCGGGCGTACTCGGCGAGCTGGGTCAGCCGGGGCAGATCCGCGTGCAGCAGAAAATCCTCGTCGGCGAGCAGCTCGTCGATCAGACCCGCCCGGGCGGCGTACGTCGGAAGCGTCCGCAACAGGTACGGGTCAGCCCGCCGCCAGCCCGCCTGACGGCCGAACCCGATCAGATGCCGGGCCAGCGCCAGCTCGTCGGAGTCCCGCCGGTCACCGAGCTGCCGCTGCTTGACCAGGGAATCGTTGAGCGCCTGATGGAACAGACGGTACCGGGGAGTCCCGGCGTCGTGACTGGACTCGACCAGGAAGTTGGCGGCCGACGAACCGGCGAACACCCGCAGCGCGTCCCGAGCGACCCGGACACCCAGCGCCTCCAGGGCCACCCGCCACAGATCCAGCGACATGCCCGGCGGATGGGCGTACGCCAGAGCGACCAGCAGATCCGTCGCCGGCACACCGTCCACCGGCTGCAGGCGGTTCAGGTATTCGGCAAGGGCCTGATCGATGTTCGCGGTGAACGACAGCGAATCCGGATCGACCGCCTCCTCGTCATACAGGCCGTGCGACCGCGCGATCAGCCCGGCGATCAGGAAGTTCCGGTCCGCGAGCGTCGCGATCCGGGCCGCCACCGGGCCGGCCACCTCCTCGTCCGCGTACGGATTACCCGGCCGCTCGGCACCGACCAGAGCCAAGGTCACCCGCGCGTACGCCTCCAGATCCGCCTCGGCGAAATACTCCTCCCGATCCAGATCGATCAGATGTACGCCCTTACCGAACGTGTGCAGCAACGGCCCCCGGTCGTCGGCCCGGCGACTGCCCACGATCACCTGGGCGCCGAACGGGGCACACGTCCGCGCGATCGGCAACAACAACGCCGACACGATCAACCGGGCCTGCGCCGGACTGGTCGCCTCATCCAGAGCGTCCACCACCAGGTTGAACCGGCCCGGCATGTGCGACAACCGGTCCCGCAACTCCGGCACCAGATCGTCCACCGTCCGCGGCATCCGCACCGACGCCGCCCGGGCGATCTCCACCGCCACATCCAGGGCCGTCTTGCCCTTCATGTGCACCGCGCACGCCACCGAACCGACCGGCGCCGTCACATTCGGGTCGTCGTCCGGCAGCGCCGCGCGCACCCCCGCATCCGCGGTCGTCACGATCCGGCCCAGCACCGCCGACTTGCCGACACCCGGCGAACCGGTCAACACCAGGATCCGGCCATCCGGTACGGCACGGCCCAGCCAGTCCACGATCTCGGTCAACGCCACACTCCGGCCCCGGAAGCGGTAGCCGCCCTCGGTGTCGATCGACACCCCGCGCGCCCTCGGCCGCCAGTGCCGCACCGCCTCCACGTCACCGCTCAGCGACCAGCCCCACGCCTCCAGCGCGGAATCCCCGGCCGCGGCGATCGACCACGCGGCCAGCGACTGCAGGTCCTCACCCGGCAGGTCACGGATGATCTGATGCAACGTCAGCGCCTCCGCGTCACCGGCCGTCCGGCCACCGGCCTGCGCCCGCACCACCAGGCCGACCACCGCGTGGAAATCCCGGGACCAGACGCCGGTCCCGCTGAAACCCGGCTTCACCACATACCGCTGGTTGGTGTCCAGGCGCACCCTGCCGTACGCCAGCGGAATGCCGATCGGGCCGTGCGCGTCCGCACCCGACTCGGCGCCCTGCGGGAAACCGAACGCCCACCACCGGTCGCCGATCAGGTCCCTCGGCCGCGGTGACCGCAACGGCGCCGGGGTCACCTCGGGCGGGGCCTCGGCGCTCAGCCGCAGCACCGCCACATCCGACTGCCGGTCCGCGTACGACTCGGTGACCGCCACCCGGACCGATCGCGGCACCTCGGCCTTCGGGAAGCCGACACTCAGCCCGGTCTGGCCCTCGATCACGTGCGCGCAGGTCAGGACCCGCCGCCGGTCGATCAGCACCCCGCACCCCAGTGGAGTCTCCGCCGTGTCGGAGGCGAAGATCGTGACCGTCCACGGGTCGTATCCGGGTCCGGCGAATCGGCGCTCGATGACCATGCGTCGATGTTTCCAGTACTGCCCGCAACCGTCCAGGCCGATGATGAGCGGACCGTCCCCGCTCATCATCGGCCTTGTACAGCTTCACTCAGCCCTGCTGTCTCAGCTCAGCCCCGCTCAGCCCTGCTGTCTCAGCTCAGCCCTGCTCAGTCCTGCCCAGTCCTGCTCAGTCAGCCCTGCTCAGCTCTGGTCAGCCCGCGATGCCGTTCACCTTCGGGACGGTCAGGGTGCGCTTCTTCGCCGTACCCCCGATAATGATCTTGCGCAGTGCGGTGTTGTTCTTCGTGGTCAGTTCGGCCAGCCGGTTCGACGGGTTGGCCTTCACCTCGATGTAGTAGGTGCCGTTCTTCAGGTTCGTGATGTCGAACGACTGACCCGGACGATCCTGGCTGTACGTGTCACCGTTGCCGATGTCCAGCACCTCCCGCACCGCGACCACCGTGTTGGCCCCGCACGACGTCTCCAGGGACGTGTTGTCCGGGCGCCACTTCGCACCGGCGATCGTGTAGTCGACGGCATCCGTGTTGGCCAGGCAGAACGCCTCCTTGCCACTGCGGACCGCGAACTTCTTGTCCGCCTTCAGCAGGTTGTACTGCGCGAAGTCGGTGAAATGCCAGTGGTTGTGGCCCTCGCGCGGGTCCCACTCCATGGTGCCCGCCGCCTTCGAACCGACCTGCTTGCCCTTGGCGTCGAAGTAGTACTGGTACGCGTCCATCAGCCCCGTGCCGGACCGGCGGAAACCGTCCACCACCAGCGGAGACGTGCCGGCGTTCCAGACCGTCGCGCCGAAGTTGACATACCACTTGCCGTCCGGCTGGCCGGTCTTCTCGTCGGCCCCCTGGGAGATCGAGATGCCCCACGCCGGCAGCGACCGCAGATCCGGCTTCGGGCCGGTCTTCGGGGCCGCGCTCATCGTGACCGGGCGGCTGGCGGCGGCGCGGAACTCCGGCAGGTACGACGACACCTGACGCGATTCGTCGCCGGCACCGTGCACGTGCGCACCGGCCACTCCGGCCCGCAGCGCCGGCTCCTCCTTGGCGTCACTGGCCCGCGCCGAGGCCAGCTCCTCCTCGTCGGCCTTGACGTCGACCACGTTCACCGCCACCTTGGCAGTGCCCTTGGCCGCGGGAATCCCGAAGATCTTGCGGTACTTCGGGTTGACCGTCGCCGTCGCGGTGTACTTACCGGCTTTCAGCTTCGACAGCCCGGTGCCCGACGTCGGCTGGTCGGCGACCGGCGAGTTCCAGCCGGCCTGCACACCCCACACCGCGCCGAGAGTGAACGGGTTCTCCCCGCCACACCGGGTCGGGTACGGGTTGGTGGCCGGCGCGTCCCGCCTGGTCCGAGCCGAACTCCAGGCGTTCCCGCAGAACGCGGTCGAATACTTGGCGACCGTCTTACCCGCCTTGTCGGTGATCACGATCGTGGTGAAGTCCTTCAGCCCGGTGAAGTCCTTGACCGTGCCCGCGGGCAGCGCCACCCGCGTCTTCTTGCCCTTCTTCACCACCAGCCGGGTCGCCTTGATCGGCTTGTCGTATCCCGCTCGGGTGGCCCGCACCTCGAACGGGTCCTTGCCCGCGATGACGTGCAGCCCCAGATCCAGCGAGAGGTAGACGTCCCCGTCACTGTCGTACCGCTCCGCGGTGACCGTCTTGGCCGCAGCCACGAACGTCATGGAGGACGGTGCGGCAGCCGCCTCCGCGGCCCCCACGCCGACTCCGGTGAACACCAGAGCCCCCACCGCAACCCCGACAACCGGCCAGCGCTTACGCCGCCGGCTCTGCCCGTCAACCATCGGATCCCCCCAGTAGTCCGCCGACCGCACGTCCGGCCGGACAACGCTCATCTCACGGCAGTGGCTGTGAGATCCCTGTGAAGTAGCACTTGCATGGCACAAATTAGGGAGTAAATCCGGGATAATGCGGCACCCCGGCACCCCGGCACCCCGGCACCCCGGCACCCCGGCACCCCGGCACCCCGGCACCCCGGCACCCCGGCACCCCGGCACCCCGGCACCCCGACACCCCGACACCCCGACACCCCGACACCCCGACACCCCGACACCCCGACACCCCCCCCGCACCGGGTGGGTGCGCACGTTGACTGATCGGGTGCTCCGTCGGTGTCCAGGGCCCGGCATGAACCCACCGTCTGGCGTGTGAGTGACGCCGTCGGGTGAGGCGCCGGACGTCTGCGCACGAGCCGGGCAGTGTGTGCGTTCGGCGGGGTCCGGAGATGGGGCGACCCTGACGGCTGCTCAAGGAAGGCCGATCACCCACGGAGGCGTCATGGAAGCCGCGTCTGGCCCGCCGTTGAACCACGCTCCGGAGCAGCGGAACCCTGATCAAGGTCCGATTCCCGGTGCCCCAGGACTCGCGGGGCCAGGCCTGCCGAAGGGCGTCTGCGCTCAGTACGCACTGACCCGAAGGCCTTCCCCATCAACAATCAGGGTCAGCACCGAGCCACAAGTCGTCACACCAACTGAAGGCCCTGACGCCGAAGGTCTCTATGAACTCTTCCGGCGGCGGGTGGACAGGAACAGGGCGATGACGGCCACCGCGATCACGGCTGGGACGGGCAGGCCGGTCAGGCGCTCGTGTGGCAGGGCCAGGAAAGCCGTGACCGCGCCGACGCCGAGGACCCCGGCCGTCACGCGGCTGGCGCCGGCGAGGGCTGGGCGGCCGGCGGCCCGGAGCGCCTGTGGCACGCCCCAGGCCGCGAACGACGCGGCGATCAATCCGGCCGCACTGGTCAGGCCCGCGACGCTCACCGGGACCTCGAGGGTGCGGTCGACCATCGCGAACAGCACGGACACCGCGATCCCGCCCAGGGACAGCAGGAACAACTGCGCCGTCAAGTAGGCGCTGGGACGCTGCATCCGGCTGCGGACCGCCGCGTTGGCGAACTCCTGCGGATCGCCGAACGCCTCGACCGGTGACTGACCGGTGTCCCTGCAGTGCGCCCGTGCGTCCGCGATGATCGGCTCCGACGCGTAATACCCGATCCCGCGGTCGGCCAGGGCGAACCGGGCCGGCAACTCCCACTGATCAAACGTCACCATGATCGGTTCTCCCCCGGTCGTCTCGTGGAACCTCGCTGACGTGGGAAACGCTACGGGCGCCGGGCCGCCGGAACATCGGACCACGGTCCGATTCGCCGACGGCACCTGAGTACTACTTTCGGTGGAGCGAGCGAACGATCTCGTCAACCACCCACTGACCGATCCCTTCCGGGAACGGCGCGGGCAACCCGAGCACCACGTGCCGGAATCCGGCTGCGGTGGCTTCGCGGACCATGGCCCGGGTGACGTGCGGCTGATCAAGGAGGACGGGTAGATGAATGGACCGGACGATGGACGCCGGATCACGGCCGATCTCGGCGCAGTAGCGGTCGAGCAGCGCACTTCGCCCGATCGCGTCGGCGATGTCGCCGCCCGGGATGTTCCACACGTCGGCGTGCTCGGCGACCACCCGCAGGGTCGCGGCCGAGCGCCCACCGATGACGATCGGCGGATGTGGCCGTTGCACCGGCTTGGGGCTGCCGAAGGCGCCGGTGAGCTGGACGTGTTCGCCCGCGAAGTCGAACGGCGCGTCCTCCGTCCACAGTCGGCGGATCACCGTGCACGCTTCGGCTAGGCCGGCGGTGGCCCGGGCCGTTTCGTGGAAGGGCAGGCCGTGGGCCAGATACTCGCGCAGGGCGAGCGGATGGCCGGGCCGCGATCCCACGCCGATGCCGAAGTCGAGCCGCCCACCCGAGACGATGTCGACAGTGGTAGCGATCTTGGCCAGCATCGCCGGTGGGCGGAAGCGGTTGCTGGTGACGAGCAGGCCCAGCCGCAGCCGCGTGGTCTGCGCGGCCAGCGCGGACAGCAGCGTCCACCCTTCGAGGGCGGGCCCGCCCGGGTCACCGGCGATCGGCATCAGATGATCGAAGAGCCAGGCGTGTTCGATCTCGGGGAGGCCGTCCGCCTCGCGCCACACCCGCAGGACGTCCTGATAGGAGACCTGTTGCGGCGCCGTCATGATCCCGAAACTGATCCCCGCAGGCATGGTTCCGGGAAGCTCGGCATCCACTGTGGTCACCGGCATGCCGGGAAGCTCGGCATCGGCGGTGGTCACCGGCGGCGCAGGGACGGGTCGAGGAGGGCGGGCGGGGTGTCGAACTTCTCGTGGGGCGCGAGATCGAGGCCCGGCTCCACGATCGCGTCGATCGCGTCGAGCACGTCGGCGGGCAGCACGGTGTCCGCGGCGGCCAGCTGGGAGCGGAGGTGTTCGGCCGTGCGGGGGCCGATGAGCGCGCTGGTCACCGCCGGGTGCGCGGTGACGAAACCGAGTGCCAGCTGGATCAGGGTGAGACCGGCCTGGTCGGCGACCACGGCGAGCTTCTCGACGGCGTCGAGTCTGGCGCGGCCGGACGGTGACGTCATGTCGTAGCGGTGCGGCAGGATCACCGACCGGTTGGTGGCGAGTTCCTGCCCGGCACGGATCGCGCCGGACAGCCAGCCGCCGGCGAGCGGGCCCCAGACGAGCACACCCATGCCGTACTCCTGCGTCACCGGAAGCACGTGCGTCTCGGCGGCGCGCTGGAGGATGGAGTATCCGGGTTGTTCGGTGACGTACCGGCTCAGGTGGTGTTCCCGTGACGCCCACTGGGCCTGGACGATCCGGTGGGCGGGGAAGGTCGACGAGCCGAAGTACCGGATCTTGCCGGCGCGCTGGAGGTCGGTCAGCGCCGAGAGGGTCTCCTCGTCACTGGTCCGGGGGTCCCACCGGTGCATCTGGTAGAGGTCGACGTGGTCGACGCCGAGCCGGCGCAGGCTGTCGTCCAGGGCGGTGACCAGCCATCGGCGGGAGCTGCCCTGATGGTTGCGTTCGGTGCCGATCGGCATGGTCGCCTTGGTGGCCAGCACGATGTCGTCACGGCGGCCGGCGATGGCCTTGCCGACCATCTGCTCGGACTCGCCGTCGCCGTACATGTCGGCGGTGTCGATCAGGTTGATGCCGGCGTCCAAGGCAGTGCCGACCATGGCGTCGACGTCGTCCTGGCTGGTCCGGCCCAGTCTGCCGAAGTTCATCGCGCCGAGAGCGAGAGTGCTGACCTGCACACCGGTACGTCCGAGGGGGCGGTATTGCATGAGAGTTCCTCCGAGTAGCATCGGCAGTAAGCGGAACCATGTTCCGCAGACGACGATACGGAACATGGTTCCGTTTACCAAGCCGCATGGTGAATCAGGCTGTGTGACGGAGGCAACTGCATGGTCGAGGGCGCCAAGAAGCGGTCCGATGCCCGCCGCAACGAGCAGACGCTGCTGGAGGCCGCCGCGGCGGCTTTCGTCGAATCCGGCGTCGATGTGCACGTCCGGGCGATCGCCGAGCGGGCCGGGGTCGGGGTCGGCACGATCTACCGGCACTTCCCCACCCGGGCCGATCTGATCGTCGCCGTCTACCAGCACCAGGTGGAGGCGTGTGCCGAGGCCGGGCCGGCCCTGCTGGCGGAGGGCGGCTCACCGCACGCGGCGCTGGGCCGGTGGATCGACATGTTCGTCGACTTCCTGGTGACCAAGCACGGGATGGCGGCGGCGCTGCGTTCCGACGACGCCGCCTTCCAGAAGCTACACGCGTATTTCATCGGCCGCCTCGAACCGGTCTGCGCGCAGCTGCTCGCCGCCGCCACCGAGGCCGGCGAGATCAGGCCGGGCACGGTCCCCCTGGAACTCATGATGGGCGTCGGCAATCTCTGCATCGGCTCGGAGAACAACCCGATCTACAACGCCCGCAACATGGTCCACCTGCTGATCGCCGGCCTCGCCGCCGACCGATGAGATAGCCGCCGCCCCGGACCTGCGAGAAGAGCAGGCGGCAGACGAGCGGAGCAGACGGCAGGCAACAGGCGACAGACGAAACGGGGCAGGCGGCAGACGGCGAGCGGCAGACGAACGGGGCAGGCGAGCGGGGCAGGCGGCAGGCGAGCGGCAGGCGGGTGGGACAGCGCCTGTGTAGCAAGCAGGTGAGGCCGGGGCGGCGGGGTAACCGATGCCGCCCCGGGGCACCGGTCAGGCGGAGTAGGGGGCGGTCACCTGGAGGATCCAGGTGATGCCGAAACGGTCGGTGAGCATGCCGAAACCGGGGGCGAACTGGGACGGGCCGAACTTCTCGATCACCTCGGCGTCCGCGGCGAGGGCGGACCACAGCGGGTTCACCTCGTCCAGGGTCTCGCCGCTCACCGAGACGAAGAAGCGGTCGCCGGTCAGGGTCAGGCCGTTCGCCCTGGTGGTGGGGGCCGGCGGGAGTGCGGCCGGGGACTGGCTGGGGGCGTCGTAGGCCATCAGGCTGAAACCGTTCCCGGTGGCCAGCTGGCCGAAGACGATGTTCTCCGCGTCCGGCAGGTCCGCCGGCATGCCGAAGTCGCCGTAGGTGACCAGTGTCAGGTGGCCGCCGAAGACCGAGCGGTAGAACTCCAGCGCCTGCCGGGCGTCGCCGCGGAAGTTCAGGTGGGTGGTAGCGGTGATCGCCATGTCGCTTGCTCCTTGTGATCGCCCGCTGCATGCCGGTGACATGGTGCGGGCCTCGTCGAGGGGATCCGGGGGCGAGTGCCCCTGGCCTGCGACAGAGGCTTCCAGTAGTAGGTGCCAGGAAGTGGCACCTACCACTGACGGGATCAGATCAGCTCGGAGAAGGAAACGACCAAAAGGGCCACCACCACCATCGATCGATCCGGCACCGGACGACCCGCGCGCCAGCCCTGTGGCGGGTTCGGCTCGGCGACGAAGTAGCCGTGGCGGGCCACCTTCCGCGAGTACCCGTTCGACCCCGGCATGTCGAGGGCCTGGCGGACGGTGGGGCGGGACAGCGCGAACGTACGATGCGACTCTCTCTCGCCGGGCGGCTCTCGCCGACCGGGAGCTCGCCCGACGGGAATCGGGGCGCTGGCGCTCGCCCCCGCGAGGTCCGCGTCACCCCGGACCGCCCGGCGGCCACCGGGTGAATGCGGTCGTCACGACAGGGACCACACGCGGTACGGCTCAGATCGCCTTGCCCGGGTTCAGAATGCCGTGCGGGTCGAACAGCTCCTTGATCCGCTGCTGGAGCAGATGCTGATCGGCGCCCAGTTCCCGGCCCAGCCAGTGCCGTTTCAGCACACCCACCCCGTGCTCGCCGGTGACCGTACCGCCCAGATCCAGGGCCAGCCCGAAGATCTCGTCGGCGGCCCGGTGCGCGGACTCCGGAATCGGCTCACCCCACCCGCCGGCCACCACCACCGGGTGCAGATTGCCGTCCCCGGCATGCGCGACGGTACAGATCGGCACGTCATGACGCCGGGCGATGTCCGCGATCGACCGCACCGCGACGGCCAGCGCCGACCGGGGCACCGCGATGTCCTCGATCAGCGGACGGCCGAGCCGCTCGATCGCCGGGAACGCCTGCCGCCGGGCCGCCAGCAACGCGTCCGGGTCGTCGTCGTGGCGCACCGAGGTGGCACCCCGTGACAGCGCCCCGACCGCCCGGTCCACCTCGGCCGCGGAACCACCGTCGGTCTGCACGATCAGCAGCGCGCCACCGTCCTGCGGCAGCCCGTGCCCGGCCAGCGCGGCCAGGGTCGCCTCGTCGAGCAGCTCGGCCAGAACCGGCTGGACCCGGGCCTCGGCCAGCGCCACCGAAGCCGCCGCGGCACTCTCCACATCGGGATAGCAGGCGGCGATCGTCGCGGTCGGCGCGGGCAGCGCCCGGAGCCGCAGGGTCGCCCCGACCACCACGCCCAGAGTGCCCTCGGAGCCGGTGAACAGTCCGGTCAAGTCGTACCCGGCAACGCCCTTGAGCGTGCCCCGGCCGGTACTGATCAGCGTCCCGTCGGCCAGCACCACGTCCAGCCCGAGCACCGAATCACGGGTCACGCCGTACTTGGCACAGCGCAGCCCACCCGCGTTCGTGGCGATGTTGCCGCCGATCGTGGACAACTCCAGGCTGGCCGGATCCGGGGCGTACCGTAGTCCGTGCGCGGCGGCGGCACGGTCCAGATCGGCGGTGATCACGCCCGGTTCGGCGACCGCGACACCGTCGTCTGCCCGGATCTCCACGATCCGGTCCATCCGCGACAGATCGAGGACGACGGTTCCGGACCCGGCGGCACTCCCACCGGTGAGGGCGGTGCCGGCCCCTCTCGGCACGACCGGAGTCCGGGTGGCGAGCGCCCCACGCATCACCCGCTGAACCTCGCCGACGGTCCGGGGCCACACCACCGCGACGGGCATCCCCTCCGGTTCCCACCCCGACCGGTCGAGGCGCTTCTCCCCCAGCACCGCCGGGTCAGCGCTCCACGCGACACCACTGTCCGCAAGCCACGGGAGGGCGTCCACGGCTGCCGTCCCGGCCCCGTCGCCAAGTCGGCGCCCAGCTCGATCGGCCGGCCCGCCGGCAGCCACCGTCATCCCCGGCCGCCGCGGCGGGCCACCCCACCGAACCCCACCGGGCGAACCGGGCGTACGGGATCCGGTGGCGGTGTCAGGGCCGGTCTCCGGTGGCGGCTGGACGCTGCGGGTCTGCGGACCAGTAACCCGGATACCGGTCCGCCTGGAGAGCTTCCGTGGTCGAGGTCAGACCGTGTGCCGATTCGTGGCTCGATTCGAGCCACGAATCGGCACACGCCGCCCGCGGGATCCGGTGGCCGTGTCACGGCTGGTCTCCGGTGGCGGCCGGACGCTGCGGGTCCGCGGACCAGGCCGACCAGGAGCCCGGGTAGAGGGCGGCCTCGATGCCCAGCGTGGCCAGTGCGGCGATCTGGTGGGCGGCGGTCACACCGGAACCGCAGTAGACGCCCACCGGGGCGGGCAACCCGGCGAAGCGGGCCCGCAGTTCCGCGGCGGGGCGGAACAACGGGACTCCCTCGGTCAGGTTGCCGCCGGTAGGACGGCTGATCGCACCGGGAATGTGGCCGGCTCTCGGGTCGATCGGCTCGACCTCGCCCCGGTAGCGTTCGCCGGCCCGGGCGTCGAGCAGGGTTCCGATGGTGGGCAGGGTGGCCACCTCGTCAGCCGTCAGCGTCGGCAGGTGGCCGGGGCTGAGGACCACGTCGCCGGCCGGACGGGGGTGGGCGGTCCCGGTCGCCTGCGGGTATCCGGCGGCCTTCCACGCGGCCAGCCCGCCGTCCAGAATGCGCACGTCGATGACACCCGCCCAGCGCAACAGCCACCAGGCACGACCGGCGGCCAGGCCACCGCTGTTGTCGTAGACCACCACCGCGCTGTCCCCGCTGATCCCCCACCGCCGGGCCGCGGCCTGCAGATCGGCGATCGACGGCAGCGGGTGGCGGCCGGCGCCCGGCTCGTGCGGTCCGGCCAGTTCGGTGTCCAGGTCGACGTAGACCGCCCCGGGCAGGTGCCCGGCCCGATAATGCTCGGCACCATGCGGGTCACCGAGCGCCCACCGCACGTCGAGAAGCACCGGCGGCCTCGCCCCGGCCGCGAGCCGCCGAAGCTCATCGGCCTCCACCAGCACCGCAGCACGAACCTCATCGGCAGACCCACGCGCCACGCCGTCAGAGGGAACGACACCGGTGGAGGTTCCGCCATCGGAAGAGGCTCCAGCGTCGAAGCCGGCCGGACCGTCCACGATCACACCACCATCCGAATCGGCGACACCACCCGGACTGTCCACACTGTCAGAGATGGGGCCGGGGATGGGCGGATCCACCGAGGAAACGGCGGGAACTTCGACACCCCGTCCACGTGAGCCGGCGACCGGAGAACGGGACGCACCCACCGCCGTGAGCCCCGGAACACCGGCCGGGGCGGCGGAAGGGTTGGGCGGGGCCGCGAGGGCGGAATCCGCCGGAGGGGCGGGTGCGGCGCCGGGAGTACGGGTGGCCGCCACCGCGGGCAGGGTGGCGGCCAGGTCGGTGTCGGTGAGGGAGGCGGCCGGGGTGGACTCGGCCACCGCTCGGTGCACCCTGGCCTGGATCGCCTCGGACAGCGGCGTCGGAACCCCGTGCAGGCGGCCCAGCAGCACGATCTCGCCGTCCAGGTAGTCGGTTTCCGGGATCGCGGCCCGGGTCAGGCTCTGCCGGGTCGAGTTGCCCACCCGGTCGTAGCCGGGGATCTCGGCGGGGACGAAATCCGCCACCTCGGGGACGATCGGGACGATGCCGGCCGCCGCGTACACCGCGTGGGCCTCGGCTCGCAGCGCCTCGACCGCGGCGTCGCGCAGGTGACTGGGGGCGTACAGCGCGTCCAGGCTGTTCACCAGGTTGCCCAGCAGCTTGCCGGCCTTGTTGGCGGCGATGTCGGCGACCTCGTACACCCGGAAACCGGCCCGGCGCAGGTCGGTGGCGGCGGGGACGGCTGTCGGGTACGGGCCGGACGGGTAGCGGCCCAGCCACAGGATCGCCGGGACGGGGGCGCCGTGGTTGACCACCTCGCCGGGGGTGACGAAGGTGGCCGGGATCCAGATGGTGGCGCCGATGACGGTGGCGAACGAGCGCAGCGCGATCCGTTCGGTCTCCAGCCCGTTCTGCGGGGTGATCAGCGGCAGGTCGGTGGCGGCCACACCGGTGCCGCCGCCGGCGTGTGCGACCGGCTGCCACGCCCATTCGGTGAGGGTGGCGGTGCTGTCGGTGGTCTTGGTGGCCAGGATCAGCACGTCGTCGCCGGTGAGGGTGACGTCGGCGGGGCCGGCCGCGACCGGCAAGCGCAGCCGGTGCACACCGTCGGGGCGCACGTACCGGAGTCCGCCGTCCCGCAGCGCCGCGAGGTGGGCGCCCCGGGCGACGAGCACGGTGTCGATGCCGGCGCGGTGCAGTTCGGCGGCGAGTGCGGCGCCGACCGCCCCACCACCGATGATGACGTACCGGCTCACTGAGCCACCTCCGAGACGATCACGACCAGAACCGGGATGATCGTCTCAGTCACCGGGCGGTGTGCGACGCCGTCACCGCTGTCGTGTCGGCCACCCGGCGACCGTGATGCCGGTTCGGCAGCGAGCTGTCGCCGGGCGCTCAACCACGGGTGACCTCGGCGAAAGTGCCCCGCCCCGTCGACCGGGTACATGGCGTGTCCCAGGACATCCCGCAGATGTGCGATCTCACTCTGGGAGCCGTGCACATAGGCGCTCGGCCCCAACGAGCCGAGGATCGCGGCCAGATCACCGTGATCACACCAGTGGACCAGGGAACTCGCGAGCCCGTGCAGGCCACGGGGGTCGCACTGCCGGTACCACTTCACCCACTCCTGGTGGCTGCGGTCCGGCGAGTGCTCGAGCCACCGGACGAAATCGGAGAATCCTCGTTCCTTGAAGTCGTCGGCGCTCTGTTCGGCCACACCACGGCTGACGAGTCCGCAGTCGTCAGCGATCAGGTTGCCTTCCACGCTGATGAACCCGGCGAGGTCGGGCAGTCTCCGCCCGGCCACCACACCGATCGCACCACCCATGCTGTGGCAAACGAGATACAGATGCCGCCGGCCGAACTCGCTCAGCAGCTCCGTGACAACCTCAGCGGCGCCCTCGATGTCGGCACCCCGGGAAGCGAACCGGACTCACCGCGCTCGGGGAAGTCGAAGGTCAGCAATGAGTACTCCGCCAGCGCCGGGGTGGTGAAAGCCCCGGCGAAGCTCTCCTTGGCGCAACCGAAGCCGTGCAGGAACACGAGCGGGTCGGCGCCACGGTCAGTTGACGAGTTTGCGGAACTCCGCCCACACCCGGTCGGGGTTCAGGCCGGCGGCTTTCATGTCCTGGTCGATGAAGACGGTCAGGCCGCTGGACAGTTGGCTGTTGTTGGTCAGCGCCACGTACAGGTCGGCGGCCTTCTGCGGGTTTCCGGCGCGCTCGGCGGCCAGGAAGAAGGCGGCGCCGATCTCGTAGTTGAAGGTGGTGCGGGACGCGTCGTCGGCGTAGAAGTTCGCGTTGGTCGGGAACGAGCCGTTGGCGGGCAGGTACTTGCGCAGGTTGCGGCGGACGAAACCGGCGCCCTTGACGGCCGAGCCGGGTTCGGTCTTGTGCTCGACGTAGCGGGCGAAACCCTCGATGGCCCAGGACGGCTGGTCGGTGGCGCCGTCGCCGGAGAAGTCGGTGCTGGAGCCGTTGATCAGGTGCGGGCCGAGGGCGTGGGCCATCTCGTGCGCCATCACGGCCTCGGCGTACTTCATCGTCTTGATCTTCGACATCCGCAGCAGGATCCGGGTGCCGGCGGTCCGGTCCAGGTAGCGCGGCTTCTTGGTGGCGCCGAGGCCCAGGGTGGTGTCGGGGCGGGTCGGGTAGCGCACGCCCTCGTCGTCGACCATCTTCGGGAACAGGGCCACCCCGGTGGTGCCGCCCATCGGCACGCCGTCGTTGTCGAACCAGCCGCGGAACTGCTCGTCGTCGACCAGGAACACCACGAAACCGGTGGCGCCCTTGCGCTTGCCCCAGTAGGTGCGCACCAGTTTCGCGGCCCGCTCGGCCGCCGCCAGGTAGGTCTGCGGGTCCCAGGCGCTGTCCCGGGCGGAGAGCACCACGGCGCCGTCACCGCGGGCCGATCGCAGGTCGGTCTGGTCCCAGGCGGGCCGGCGGGCCGGATCGTGGCCGACCGGCAGAACCCGCTCGGTGACCTTGCCGATCACCAGGCGGTCGTCGTGGACGGTGAGTTCCCACTGGTATTCGTTGTGCGAGTTGCGCACGTCCTCGGGCAGCCGCAGCACCTGCTTGACCAGGGCGGTGGTCTGCAGCGGGGCCGGGTCGTGGCCGCCGACCAGGCTGCTCTGATCGATGATCCGGTAGAAGGCCGGGTTGAGCTGCCGCAGGTTCTGGAAGCGTGTCCGCTCGAACGCCACCGTCTCGGCCCGGGCCGGATCGATGTCGGCCAGCCAGGCCGCCTCGTCGCCGGCCAGCAGTGCCGCCGACCGTTTCGCCACCAGGTCGGTGAGCATCTGCTTGCGGTGCTTCTCCAGGTCGGCCCACCGCTCCTGGATGGCCGAGGCCCGGGAGCCGGCGTCGGACGGGCCGGCCGGGGCGGACTCGGTGTCGACGGTGAGCACCGCCGCGATGCCCGCCGCGACGGCGACCGCCACCGCCGCCACCAGCCCGATCCACCGGCGCTGCGGTTTCACCGTCGTCACTTCGTCGCTCATGCACGTCCCCCGATGGTTTTCGACGGGCGATCATAACGGCTGCCGACGCCTGCCCAGGGCGCCTGGAGTCGCTGGTCACAGCAGAGGAGAGGGTCGATGAATTTCAGACGCGGGCCGCTGTTCCAGACCGGTGCCGCCGTGGCGGTGGCGGTGGGTGCGGCCCGGCTGGACGGCTCCGGGCTGGTTCGCGGTCGGGGCGGTCGCGGTGCTCATCGGGCTGAGCGTGGCGGCCGGGGTGGTCGCCGCGATCGGGTTCGGCGTGCGGGGCCGCCGCCGGGCCTGAGTTCGGTGTGCCGCGTTCCGGTGCGGATCGCACCGGAACGCNCACGACCTGGACCACCGCGCGACCGCGACCGGGGCGCACGACCTGGACCACCGCGCGACCGTGACCGGGGCGCACGACCTGGACCACCGCATCCGGCCGGGGGCACCGGATTCGCCCGGCGGTCGCCGGACGGTCCGGTGTGCCGCCCGGCTCGCGCGGACGAGACGGGGCGACCCGATCTCGTGGGGCCGTGGAGCGTACCCCCGCACGGTTTTGATCTTCAGAGCATGGAGATGTGGACGTGGTCGGTGTGGGCGCTCGGGCCGGAGTACGACCGCCACTCGTTGCCCGCCGCGAACCAGATCTGCTTATACCAGATGACGTAGTAGATGCCGAGGCGGTCGGCGTTGCGGACCAGGAACGCGGTCAGGTCGTTGCCGTAACGCCGCATGTCGTCGTTGTGCGCCACCGCGAAACCGCGGTTCTGCAGCGACCAGTCGCAGGCCCGGCCCTTGGGGTGTTCGAACGGGCCGCCGGTACGGTGACAGCCGGCGAACCGTTTGAAGCCGGCCTTACGCACCTCCTTGTACATGTGCAGGGTGCGCTTGGTGACACAGCCGCTGGTGGTGAGGTCCTTCTCGGTGCAGCCCTCGGGCGAGAACCCACCGCCGGCGTTCCGGGGCGCGGGCGCCGCGATCTTCGAGTCGGCGTCGACGAAACCGCTGGTGATACTGGGGTTGATCCCGGTGCTGCCGCCGATCAGTTCGAGCTGCTTGCGGGCCGCCTCCCGCTGCCGGGCCAGTACGGTCAGCTGTTCCTGCTCCTTCTTCACCTCGGCGTCGATCTGCCGCTTGCTGGACTCGACGGTGTGGATGGCCGCGTTGAGCTCCCGCAGTCTGCCGTCGTGCAGCCGGTTGATCTCCTCCAGTGAGACAGCCTTGCTGAGGAAGTCACCGGACGAGCCGGCGTTCAGCAGGTAGCCGGCGGTGCCCAGGTCACCGATCTGGTACTGCTGGCGGGCGATCTGGTTGACCTCGGGGATCAGCGCGTCCCGGCGGGCCTCGGCGGCACGCAGCCGGGAGGTCAGCTGCTTCTGCTTCTTCCGGGAGGCGGTGACCGCGCCCTTGGCCGCCACATACTTCCGGTTGGTGGTCTCCAGCACCGCCGACAGGTCACCGTCACCCTTCTCGTCGGGCGCCGCGGAAGCCGGGGCGGCCAGCAGCGTCACGGCTGTCAGACAGGCCAGCGCGGCGGTGAGTAATCGTCGAAGGTCAGACATGTCCGACGATCATCACCACCGAATGTGTGAATCCTGTGCGATCGGATCTGTGATTTCGGTCCGGGCCCGGCGCCCCCTACCATCTCCGACCATGTGCGCGAACGTGCTCGTGGCGGAGGACGATCCCCGGCAGGCGGAGGTGCTGCGCCGCTACCTGGAGGCGGAGGGCCACCACCCCATCATGGTCACCGACGGTGAGCAGGCGGTGGCGCGGGTCCGGGCCGGTGGCGTCGATCTGGTGGTGCTGGACGTGCTGATGCCGGCCCTCGACGGGGTGTCCGCCTGCCGCCTGATCCGGGACCGGTCGGATGTGCCGGTGCTGATGCTCACCGCGCTCGGCGAGGACGACGACGTGCTGCTCGGGCTGGACACCGGGGCCGACGACTACGTGACCAAGCCGTACAGCCCACGGCAGTTGATGGCCCGGATCCGCGGCCTGCTGCGCCGGGTGCCGGCCGCCCCGCGCGACGTCCGGCGGGCCGGTGCGCTCACCGTCGACCGGGACCGGCACCGGATCCTGCTGCACGGCCGGGAGATCCCGTGCACACCCGACGAGTTCGGCATCCTGGCCGCGCTGGCCGCCGCCCCGGACCGGGTGTTCACCCGGATGCAGCTGCTGGAACGCACCGCCGGGCGGAACCGGGAATCGACCGAGCGCACCATCGACTCGCACATCAAGAACCTGCGCCGCAAGATCGAGGACGATCCGCGCCGGCCGGCCCGGCTGGTGACCGTCTACGGTGTCGGCTACAAGCTGGCCGGGTGAGGATCCCGTGGCGGCGGCGTCTGGTCGTGCGCCTGCTCGCCACCTCGATCGTGATCGCGGTCTGTGCCATCGCCGCCACCGCCTGGCTGGCCGTGCAGACCTCCACCAGCGCCCTGCGCCAGGAGCAGGGCCAGGTGCTGGCCGACGACCGGGCCCTCTACGACCTGCTGATCGCGCACGCGGCCACCACCCCGAACTGGGCCGGGGTGCGGCGGATCCTGGCGAGCGGCCGGACGGACCGCCGGATCACCCTGCTGACCCAGGACGGCACACTGATCGCCGAGACCGCGCCCGGCCCGGACCTCGGCGACGCCCGGCCGTCAGCGCTCGTCGACCCGCTCAACGTCGATCTGAGCATCTCGTCCGGGACCGAACGGATCGACCCTCGGGTGGTCGGCCCGTACCGGCTGACCGACCCGGAGATCGGCCGCCTGGACCGGGCCGCCGACGCCGACCTGTGGTGCCTGCTCAGCGCGGACGCCGACGCCCGGCGCACCACCCTGCCCAGCGGCCGGGCGATCATCCTGGGCGGCAGCGACCCGCAGTGCCGGGCCACCGCCGAGATCATGCCGACCGAGCGGGCGCCCCTGCGGGAACTGACCGCGGCGACGGCACGCTGCGCCGGGTTGACGGTCCCCGACGGGGCGATCTGGATCAGCCCGGCCGACTTCACCCTCACCGGCGCCGCGCCCGCCGGAAGTCAACGGTTGCGCGATTGTGCCGTCGAGGCCCGGCAGGCCCAGTTGCGGCCGTACGTGGCACCGGCCGCACTGTTGTACGTCACCGACCCGTCGTCGGCCGCCGCGCCCCCGGCCTACGACCTGTCCCGGGGCAACCTGACCCGGATCGTGGTCGTCACCGCCGCGGTACTCACCGCCGCCGTCCTGATCACCGTGCTGGCCGGCCGCCGCCTGATCCAGCCGCTGACCCGGCTCACCGAGGCCGCCGTCAACGCCGAGGGGTTCCCGGTCGTCCCGGCGGACCGCCGCGACGAGATCGGTCACCTGGCCGCCGCCCTCGACGACCTGGACACCCGCCGGCTGGCCACCGAACGGCGCCGCCGCGAGATGATCAGCGACGTCGCCCACGAGCTGCGCACCCCGCTGACCAACATCCGCAGCTGGCTGGAGGCCGCCCAGGACGGGCTCGCCCCGATCGACCGGCCGCTCGTCGACCTGCTGCTGGAGGAGGCGGTCCTGCTCCAGCGGGTGATCAGCGACCTGCGGGACCTGGCCGCCGCCGACGCCGGTGAACTGCGCCTGCACCCGGTCGACTGCGACATGCGCGAGGTGCTGCGCCAGGTGGCCGACTCGCACAGCGGCACCGCCGGGCCGGCCGGGGTCACCCTGACCATCCCGGACGGCCCGCCGGTACGTGTCACCGCCGACCCGGACCGGCTCCGCCAGATCATCGGCAACCTGGTCTCCAACGCGATCCGGCACACCCCGGCCGGCGGCACTGTCACCTTGCGGGCGCTGCCGGACGGCGCCGAGGTGGAGGACACCGGCGGCGGCATCAGCCCGGAGGACCTGCCCCGGGTCTTCGACCGGTTCTGGCGGTCGGACGGCTCCCGCAGCCGCAGCACCGGCGGCAGCGGCCTGGGCCTGGCGATCGCCCGGCGGCTGGCCCAGGCCCACGGTGGCGACCTGACCGCGCGCAGCCCCGCCGGAGCCGTCTTCACCCTCACTCTTCCGGCGTTCTCGACGGCGCCACGATGATGGGGAGACGGTCCACCAGCGCCTGGCCGGCGCGGGCGGAGCGTGCCGGACGTGGGCACGTCTCAGCGGCGGCGGGCGCTCCAGGCCCAGACGGCCAGGGCGGCCACGCACATCGTCGCCGCGCTCGCTGCCAGCGAGGTGTGCACACCTACCACCGCGCCGGCCGCGCCCACCGTGAAACCGCTGCCCAGGCGCAGGCCGCTGGACGACATGCCGTAGAGGCCGAGGACCCGGCCGCGTTCGGCGGCGGGGGCCCGCAACTGGACGACGGTCTGCGCGGTCGAGGTGGCCACCAGGTTGGCGACGCCGCTGAGCACCAGCATGCCGACCGCGATCCGGTAGTCGTCGGTGAGGGCGAAGAGCATCGTGGTCAGGCCGTACAGGATGGTGGCGGCGACGGCCACCGGGACGCTGCCGCGGATCCAGCCGGTGGCCTCCAGCACCAGGCCACCGAGCACTCCCCCGGCGCCGGCGGCGAACAGCAGGGTGCCGTAGGCGGTTCCGGCGTCCCCGGCGCCCAGGTCGTTGGCGAACACCGGCATCGTCGACTGCAGGGACGCGCCGACGAAGAACGCGCCCAGCCCGGCCAGCAGGATCATGCCGACCAGCAGGCGGTCGCCGCGGACCTCGCGCAGCACCCGGACGGTGTCCCGGAATCCGGGGCGGGACGGCTGCCCGCCGGAGTCGCGGACGTGACCGGTGAACCTGGTCCGGAACAGGAAGACGGTCAACGGCAGGTAGATCGCGATGTTGGCGAAGATGCCGCCGGTCGGGCCGAGTCCGAGCAGCAGCAGGGAGCCGACGGCCGGGCCGCACAGCACGCCGAGGCTCTTGAAGGTGGCGTTGAGGCGGACCGCGCTGGGCAGCGCCTCCCGGCCGACGAAGTCGTGCAGCATCATCTGTTCGGCCGGGCCCCACAGCACGCCGGCGCAGCCGTGCAGGACCAGCAGGACGCAGGCGTGCCAGATCTCCAGCTCACCGGTCAGGAACAGCACGCCCCAGGCGGCCGACACCAGCATGAACAGCAGCTGACCGGCCTGGATCACCCGGCGGCAGTCGTAGCGGTCCGCCAGCGTTCCGGAGAGCAGCGAGAACAGCAGGAACGGCAGCCAGTGGCTGACCACCTGAAAACCTGCCAGAGCCGGCGAGTGGAACTTCTCCCACAAAACCCAGTAAGTGATGACATGCTCGATGTTGTCGGCCATCATCGCCAGCCCGGCCCCGGCCAGATAGGTCCGGCTGTCCGCGTTCCGCAACGCGGCGAACCGGCGCGGTGGAACGGGTGTCGACAGGGGCGATGACTCGGCGGCGCACATTGCGCCGATCATACGAGCCGTCAGGCCGGGACCGGCACGACGATCGCGCAGACCAGCAGGCCCCGGTGGTGCAGCCAGGTGCCGGTGAACCCGGACAGGGTGCCCTCCGGGGTCACCGGGCCCGGCACCAGCAGGCGGGCCGCGAACGTGCCGGCGCCGAGGGTGATCCTGGCCTCGCTGAAGTCCAGCCACTCACCGGTCAGCGGGAACCACGCCTTGTAGACCGCCTCCTTGGCGCAGAACAGCAGGCGGTCCCAGGCCACCCCCGGGTCCGCGGCGGTCAGCGCGGCCACCGCGGTCAGCTCCTCGGGCAGCGCGATCGCCGCCAGCACCCCGTCCGGCAGCGGCCCGGCCGGTTCCGCGTCCACCCCGATGGTGCGCACCCGCGACGCCGGGGCGACGGCGGCGGCCCGGTAGCCGTCACAGTGGGTCATGCTGCCGACCACACCGTCCGGCCAGCCGGGCGCACCCCGCGGACCGGGCACGATGGGTACGGCCGGAACCCCCAGCCCGGCCAGCGCCTCCCGGGCACAGGAGCGGACCGTCGCGAACTCGCGCCGCCGTTTGTCCACCGCCCGGGCGATCACCGCCTGCTCCTCCGGGAACAGTTCCACCCCGTCCAGGTCGCCGAACACCTCACGCACCTGGACCGGGTCGGGCAGCAGCCGTTCGAGCGGGCCGTCACCGAGTAGCAGCATCGGCCGCCCCCGCGAGCAGCACCGGCCGCAGCCGGCCCGGCTCCGACGAGCGGGTCCGCCACTCACGCGGATAGCCGACCGACACCTCCTCGAAGCGGACCCCGTCGTACCAGGTGGTCCGGGGGATGTGCAGATGGCCGTAGATCACCGTGGACACCGGGAAGCGGGTGTGCCAGTCGGCGGTGCGTTCGGTGCCGCACCACTGGGCGAACTCGGGATGCCACAGCACCCGGGTCGGTTCGCGGACCAGCGGATAGTGGTTGACCAGGACCAGCGGCACGTCCGGAGCGCAGGCGGCGAGCCGGGCCTCGGTGTAGGTGACCCGCGCCGCGCACCACGTCTCCCGGTCCGGGTAGGGGTCGGGGAAGAGCATCACCTCGTCGGTGCAGACGATGCCGGTCCGGTGGGCGTAGGCGAGGGATTCCTCTTTGGTACTGGTCCCGGGCGCGCGGAAGCTGTAGTCGTATCCGACGAACAGTGGCGCCACCCGCACCGGCCCGCCCGCACCGGTCCACACCGGATAGTCGTCCTCCGGGGTCGACACCCCGAGCCCCCGGCACATGTCGACCAGCTTCTCGTAGCGGGCCACCCCGCGCTGGGCCGCCGGGTCGTCGCGGGGCGTCCACAGCTCGTGGTTGCCCGGCGCCCAGATCACCTTGGCGAACCGGCTGCTGAGCAGGCCCAGCGCCCATTCGATGTCGGCGAACATCTCCCCGACGTCCCCGGCCACAATCAGCCAGTCCCCGTCGTCGTGCGGTCGCATGTCCTGCACGATCCGCCGGTTCTCGGCGTACACCACATGCAGATCACTGATCGCGAAGAGCGTGCCGCTCACCGTTCCCCCGTCCCGTAGCCCTCCCCCATCATGGCGAACCACCCGGGACCGGAAAACCCCTAAAGCTCCTTGCGTACGCGGTCCAGCAGCGCGACGTCGGCCTCCAGGTCGGGGCGCTCGGTCCGGCGGTCGAGTTCGACGACCTGTTCGAGTTCGGCCACGGCTGCCGTGAGGTCCCCGAGCACCCGGTGGGTCATCGCGATGTTCCGCCGGGTGGCCGCCTCGCCGTCCCGGTCGCCGATCTCCTGCCGGATGGCCAGAGTCTGCCGGAAGTGCTCCAGGGACTGCCTCTGATCGCCGAGCCTGTCGTGCACACCACCGATGTTGTTGAGGATGGAGGCCTCGCCGGCCCGGTCGCCGACCTCCCGGGCGATGGACAGGGCCAGCCGATAATGCTCCAGGGCCTGCGGTAGTTCTCCGGCCCGGTGGTGCAGAAGGCCGATGTTGTTGAGGGTGGAGGCCTCCGCGGCCCGGGCGCCGGTCTCCCGCATGAGCGACAACGCCAGCCGGTAGTGGTCGGCGGCCTGGTGCCGGTCATCGCTTCTTTCGAACACCGAGCCGATGTTGTTGAGGACGACGGCTTCACCCGCCCGGTCGCCGATCTCCCGCCGGACGGACAGTGCCAGCCGGTAATGGTCGAGAGCCAGCCGGAGATCGCCGAGCCCCTGGTGCACGATGCCGGTGTTGTTGAGAACGGCCGCCTCACCGGCCAGGTCACCGACTTCACGCAGGATGGACAGCGCCCGCCGGTAATGGTCGAGCGCCTGCCGCCGGTCGCCCAGGCCGGCGTACGTGTAGCCGATGTTGTTGAGGGTGGCGGCTTCGCCCGCCCGGTCGCCGATCTCCTGCCGGATGCTCAGCGCCCGCCGATAGTGGTCGACCGCCTGCCGCGGGTCACCGAGCACGTCGTACACCCTGCCGATGTTGTGGAGGGTGGCGGCCTCGGCCGCCCGTTCACCGGTCTCCAGCGCGATGGGCAGGGACTGCCGGAAGTGGTCGAGGGCCTGCCGTAGCTCACCGGTGCTCTGGTGGACGGTCCCGATGCCGTTGAGGGTGGCGGCCTCGTTGCCGCGGTCACCGGCCCGCCGGTACAGCTCCAGCGCCTGCCGGTAGTCGCCCAGTCCGGGCCCCGGGCGGCCGGTCGCCCAGCGGGCCCAGCCACGGTTGTAGAAGGAGTAGGGGTCCGGGCCCAGGGTCAGGGTCGCGGTGGCGATGCTCTCGGCGTCGGCGAAGTGCGAGCGGGCCAGCAACCACAAGCCCAGCCGCCGGCCGGTGTCGCGGGCGATGTCCGCCTCGGCGCCGGCGACCGCGAGCCGGTGCACCTCCCGCCACCGGGTGACGTCCACCATCCGGCGCCCCTCTCGCGCTCCGCCCACTGTGGCCGGAGGTACGTAGAGTATCGACCATCCCCGCAGTCGGTGAGGAGGACGGGTTGACGATGGTGACTGCCACGGTCGAGGTGTCGGGTGGGCGGGCGCAGGCCTGGGCCGCCGAGTTGCAGGCCGTGCTGGCCGGCCGGGCGCGGCCGGACGAGATCGTGTCGCAGGTGCAGGTGCTGCGGGACGCCGGGCTGTCGGTGGCGATCATCGCGCTGGTGTTCGCCGGGGTGGACACGGCGAAGACGATCTGGGACTGGTGGCGGGAGACCCGTCCGGAGGAGACGACGGTGACGATTCTGCTGGCCGACGGCACCCGGATCGAGGTGTCCGGGGTCAGCCGGGAGGAGCTGGACGCCCTCGTGCAGCGGGCGGTGTCGCAGCGCTGATGAGGGTCGTCGAGGTGGAGGTGTTCGAGCCCACTTCCACGTACCGCGAGCTCCGTCTCCGCGTGGACGGCGGCCCGCCGGTGACCCGCGGCCTGGACGCGGTGGCGGCCGCCGCGCTGGCCGGGGCCGTCGAGCGGGACTACCAGCCGGACGCGGTGGCACAGCGGGTGTTCGGGTCGCCGCTGCTGGGTGAGCTGGGCGCGCGGCTGTTCGATTTCCTGGACGGCGACCAGCGCTGGCTCACCCCGTTCCTCGGGGATCCGGCCGGGATCACGCTGCGGATCAGCACGTCCGACCCGCGGTTGCGGCATCTGCCGTGGGAGCTGCTGGCCGGGGACGCCGGGTTCCTGGCGGTGGCCGGCCGGGCCCCGGTGCTGCCGGTGCGGGTGGTCGGTTCGCACGCCTCCCGGCCGGCCGGCACCGGGCCGGCGAACCGGCCGTTGCGGGTGCTGTTCATGGCGACCTCCCCGGAGGGAGTCGAGCCGGTGCTGAGTTTCGAGGCCGAGGAGGCGGCGATCCTGGCGGCGACCGCGCGGACCGGCACCGAGCTGGTGGTCGAGGAGAGCGGCACGCTGGACGGGCTGCGGACGCTGATCCGCGACTACGGTGAGGGCTATTTCGACGTCCTGCACCTGAGCGGGCACGCCATCGTGGACGGCGGCGAGCCGGGGCTGGTGATGGAGGACGAGTTCGGCGGGGCCGTCGTGGTCACCGCCGAGCGGATCGGGCAGGTGGTGTCCGGCGGCTGGCCGCGGCTGGTGTTCGTGTCCGGCTGCTGGACCGGTGGCGCCCCGGACGGCGGGTCGGTCCCGTCGATGAGTGAGAGCCTGGTGCGGGCCGGCGCCCCGGCGGTGCTGGGCTGGGCGCTGCCGGTCGGTGACGTGTCGGCGACCGATCTGGCGGGGCGACTGTACGAGGCGCTGGCTGACGGCGTACGGCTGGACCGGGCCGTGATCGACGCCCGCCGGCACCTGTTCCACGACCGTGGGAGCCCGTTCTGGCATCTGTTGCGCCTGCACGCCGACCGTTCGCCGCTGACCTCGCTGGTCACTCCCCGCAACACCAAGGGCCGCTTGCTGGTACGTGTCCAGCCGGCCGCCCAGGAGTTCCTGGACCCGCAGACCCAGCTGTCCCGGGTGGCGTCCCGGGCCACGTTCGTCGGCAGGCGTCGTGTCGTGCAACGGTGCCTGCGGGTTCTGCGCCCGGAGGCCGAGCCGGCGGCGCTGGTCCTGCACGGCATGGGCGGCCTGGGCAAGAGCAGCCTCGCCTCCCGGCTGCTGGAGCGGATGCCGGCACATCAGCGGGCGGTCTGGATCGGCCGGGTCGACCTCCCCCGGTTCCGCGAACTCACCACCAGGATCCGATTCGGTACGCCGGAGGAGCAGATCGAGGCGGCGAAGCTCCTGGACAACGAGCAGATCCCGCTCACCTCCCGGCTGCGCTACCTGCTCGACGTGGACGGCCCCCTCGGGCGGATCCCGTGCCTGTTCGTGTTCGACGACTTCGAGGAGGGCAACCTCGACGACCGGGACGGCGGCCACGTCCTCGCCCCGCCGATGGCCGCCCTGCTGCCGGCGCTGCTGACCGCGATCCGGGACACCGGCAGCCACAGCCGCGTGATCATCACCAGCCGGTACCGCTTCCCCGCGCCGCCCGGCACCCGGATCACGGTGGAGTCGCTGGAGACCCTGACCGAGGTCGAACGGGTCAAGAAGATCACCGGCCTGGCCAACCTGCGCCCCGGCTCACGCCTGGACCGGGCCACCCGGGAGCGGGCCGTGCACGCCGCGGACGGCAATCCCCGCCTGCTGGACTGGCTGGACCGGATCGTCGCCGACCCGGCCCTCGACGTCGACGGCCTGCTCACCGCGATCGAGAGCGAGACCGCCCGGTTCCGCGAGGACATCCTGGCCGCGCGACTGCTCGACGCCCAGGACCCGGAGCTGCGCCGGATGCTCGCGCTGGTCAACGTGGTGGAGCTGCCGGTCCCGGCGGAGACGGTGCACGCCGTCCACGATCACCCGGACACCGCCCGGCATCTGTCCCGCGCCGCCGCACTCGGCCTGATCGAGGAGGGCGTCGATCCGGCCACCCGCGAACACCGCTACTACGTCTCCAACATCCTGCGCCCACTGCTCCCTCTGACCGCCGGGGACCACACCCGGGCGTGCGCCGCCGCGGCCCGTTCCTTGTACCCGCTATGGGTCGCCCGGTGATCGGCACCGTTTGACAGCCGGGTGATACTGCGCGGGTGACTGACAAGAACGACTCGCCCGAACCCGCGCCCCGTAAGTCGCTGACCAGCGGTTGGATCTTTCCGATCGGTGGAGGGGTGATCGGTGCCTACTTCCTGATCAACGGAGCGTTGAGCGTACGGGAATCGCAGGGTAACGGGGTTTTCGCTCTGCTGATGACGGTGATCGTGGTGTTCCTGGCGGTCCTGGGCACGATGATCTACCGCACGTATCGCGCCGACCGGAGCCGCTGACCGGCTTGATGTTGCCGCCAGGCATCGATGTTGTTAACTTTGGGAGCGCTCCCACATCCCATTCCCCAGGGAGGCCCCATGTCCCGTTCCCGCATCCTCGGCGTCGCCGTCGCCTGCGCCACCGTGGCGGCGACCAGTGCCCTGATCGTCACCGGCTCCGCCTCGGCCGGCACGATCTCCGGAACCCTCTACCGCGACCCGGACACCCCCGTCGCCCGCTGGCTCCAGTCCAACCCCGGCGACTCGCGGGCCACCGTGATCCGCGACCGGGTCGCCAGCCAGCCGGCCACCCGCTGGCTGTCGAACTTCAACATCAACACCGTCGGCGGCGAGGTCGCCGCCTACGTCAACGCCGCCGCCTCGGCCGGGCAGATCCCCGCCCTGACCGTGTACGGCATCACCAACCGTGACTGCGGCGGCGCCAGCTCCGGCGGCGCGCCCGACCTCAACCAGTACCAGACGTGGATCGGCAACATCGCCCGCAACCTGGGCACCCGCACCGTCCTGCTCAACCTGGAACCCGACTCGATCGCCCTGCTCACCTGCCTCAACAGCAGCGAGATCGCGGCCCGCAACCAGGCGCTGCGCACCGCCGCGCGAACCCTGAAGGCCGCCAACCCGAACGCCAAGGTCTACCTCGACGGCGGGCACTCCGCCTGGAACAGCGCCGGCGATCAGGCGTCCCGGCTCGTCGCCGCCGGGATCGCCGAAGCGGACGGCTTCTACACCAACGCCTCCAACTTCCAGCCGACCAGTGCGGAGGCGGCGTACGGCCGCTCGATCATCTCCGCCCTGAACAACCAGGGCGTCAGCGGAAAACGGCAGGTGATCGACACCAGCCGCAACGGCGGCGCCAGCGGCGACTGGTGCGGCGACGACAACACCGACCGGCGGATCGGCCAGTACCCGACGGTCAACACCAACGACGCCAACATCGACGCGTACCTGTGGATCAAACCGCCGGGCGAGGCGGACGGCTGCCGGTACGCGGCCGGATCCTTCCAGCCCGACCTCGCCTACAGCCTGGCCGGCAGCGCACCCAACCCGCCGTCGTCGCCGCCCACCTCCCCGTCGGCGTCGACCTCCCCGTCATCGTCGGCCTCCCCGTCACCGTCCACGTCACCGTGGGTCCCGCCGGGCGCGTGCACCGCGACACTGCGAACGAAGACCTGGAACGGCGGCTACCAGGGTGAGGTCACCGTCCGGTCCGGCAGCGCGACGAACGGATGGACGGTCTCCTGGACCCTGCCGTCCGGCTCGGCGATCAACCAGCTCTGGAACGGCACGCTGACCACGTCCGGTTCCACGGTCAGCGTCCGCAACGTCGCCTGGAACGGCGGCCTGCCCGCCGGCGGATCCACCATCTTCGGGTTCACCGCCAGCGGTACGCCCGGAACCCCGGCCCTCTCCTGCACCACTCCCTGAGCGGTCCGCTCGAACCCGCCTGGCCCCCGTGATCTTCGGGGGTCAGGCGGCCCGCAGGCCGTCCAGCAGTCGTTCCAGGTCGGCGAGGGCGTCGTCCAGATCATCTGGTTCTTCTTGTCTCGGGGACGGGCTCTCCGGGCCGCTGTCATGGCTTGCCGGTCCCGCGTGCGGGTTTTCCAAGCCCGCCGGGCTTTCCTGGCCCGCCAGGCTCTCCTGGCCCGCCAGGCTTTCCGAGCCCGCGGCCAGGCGCAGGGCGGCCTCGTTCATCGCGCCGGACAGCAGGGCCGCCGTCATCCGTACCGACCGGACCCGGATGATCCCGGCGGCGGCCAGTTCCGCGATGCCGTCGGCGAGGAGACGGCCGGACGCGTGGTCGTCCTGCGCCCGCCAGGTGGCCCAGTCCAGCACGGCGGGCGCGTCGATGAGCAGGATCCGCCGATTCTCCGGGGCGACCGCGGCGGCCAGGAACGCCCGGCAACCCAGGAGTAGCCCCTGCCAGGGATCGGCCGCCCCGTCCGCCGCCCGCCGCACCCGCTCGGCGATCCGCTGCTGGGCCGCCGCGGTCACCGCCTGGAACAGCCCCGGCTTGCCGTCGAAATGGTGATAAACCGCCCCACGGGTGACCGAGGCCGCAGCCGCGATCTCCTCCAGCCGCACCGCCGCGTACCCACGCCCCGCGAACCCGGCGGTGGCCGCGTCGAGGATCCGCTGCCGGGTGATCTCGGCTTCTTCCTTGGTAGCTCGTGCCACGACCTTCACTTTACATACGTCGTGTAGGTATAGTCGACTTACAAACACGGCGTATGTAAGAGGAGGAATCATGCCCCTGAAAAGCTCGTACCCGGTGCTCATGACCCGTGACGTGGCCATCGTGGCCGACTTCTACCGCACCCGCTTCGGATTCGAGACCACCTTCGAGGCCGACTGGTACGTGAGCCTGCGCCGCGACACGTGGGAGCTCGCCGTCCTGAACTGCGACCACGAGACCATCCCGGCCGGCCACCGAGGCCGGGCCGCCACCGGCATCCTGCTGAACCTGGAGGTGGACGACGTCGACGCGGAATACCAGCGGCTCGTGGTGGACGGGTCACTGACACCCACCCTGGACATCCGCACCGAGGACTTCGGCCAGCGCCACTTCATCATCGAGGGCCCCGACGGCGTCCTGATCGACGTCATCACCAACACCGAACCCACCAGCGAGTACGCCACCAGCTACCAGTGAGAGGCATGGGACAGCTCGCACGAAGCCGACCGCAATCCGCGCCCCGCCCCCACCCCAGGCCCCTGGCGATTGATCAAGGGAGCCCGCTCACCCGCGGAGACGTCACGCCGACCGCGTCCCACCCGCCGTCGAACCATCCTCCAAAGCAGCGGAACCCGTGAACAAGGTCCGATCTCCGCTACCCGAGACTCGCGTGGCCAGACCTGACGATGGGCAGCTGATCCGAAGACCTTCTTGAGTGATCGTCGGGACCTGAGGTGGATGAACGTCGTTCCGGCACGCCTGCGGGACTCGGTGGGCACGCACGCACGTTCGCGGCGCGGGACGACGCGGGCCCGGGGTCGGCCCGGATGAGCACACACGTTCGCGGCTCGGGTGCCCACGTCGGCGCCATGGGCCCGGCATGCGCCCACCGTCCGGCGTGTACGTGACGCCGTCGGGGTGAGCCGCCGAACGCCCGCGCACAAGCCGGACATTGTGCGCCATCGGCGGGTTCCGGGCGTAGGGCGCCCCTGACCGGCCATCGAAGCCAACAAGACAGAACGTTCTGTACCGGAAGCACAAGGCATACCGAACGACCCACGCCGCGCGACCAGCCA